>JAIDYR010000083.1:20651-31655 GCA_029057985.1 Muribaculaceae bacterium
CCCTCGTAATGCCTCCCGGTGCCCGCCTAAACAGATTGAAGTTACTTTCGTACTCGGAGTAAAGATTACCATCGGTCGCGGAAGATTTGAACGGCGGGCTCCATTGCCCACCCGCCCCGGCATCACGGGGCAGCCAGCTAAGCGTCGATGTCAATGCCGTCTATCGGAAGCGATATGCTTAAAGCTCCGCTTAAAGCATCAAGAGATGAAGGATCTCGGCGGCCTATATGTCATAGCCCGCCTGCGGCCGGCTATAACGGCCGTCGATATCCTCTGTCTCATCTCTTATCGCTTAGCCGCTCGTAGAGCACAACATCAACGCTCTTAACGCATCCTACCCTCGTAATGCCTCCCGGTGCCCGCCTAAACAGATTGAAGTTACTTTCGTACTCGGAGTAAAGATTACCATCGGTCACGGAAGATTTGAACGGCGGGCTACATTGCCCACCCGCCCCGGCATCACGGGGCCGGATGCTAAGCGTGGATGTCAAGGCCCTCAAGCGGATGCGATATGCTTAAAGCTTCGCTTAAAGCATCAAGAGATGAAGGATTTCGACGCCCTATATGTCATAGCCCGCCTGCGGCCGGCTATAACGGCCGTCGATATCCTCTGTCTCATCTCTTATCGCTTAGCCGCTCGTAGAGCACAACATCAACGCTCTTAACGCATCCTACCCTCGTAATGCCTCCCGGTGCCCGCCTAAACAGATTGAAGTTACTTTCGTACTCGGAGTAAAGATTACCATCGGTCGCGGAAGATTTGAACGGCGGGCTCCATTGCCCACCCGCCCCGGCATCACGGGGCAGCCAGCTAAGCGTCGATGTCAATGCCGTCTATCGGAAGCGATATGCTTAAAGCTCCGCTTAAAGCATCAAGAGATGAAGGATCTCGGCGGCCCCTATGTTATAGCCCGCCTGCGGCCGGCTATAACGGCCGCTGATATCCTCTGTCTCATCTCTTATCGCTTGGCCGATTAGAAAGCACAACATCAACGCTCTTTACGCAGCCTGCCCTCGTAATGCCTCCCGGTGCCCGCCTAATCCAATTCAAATTACTTTCGTCTCACCAAACATTAAATTGGTGTGAGTGTAATCTGCGATTCCACTCACGATCTAAAAAGGAATGCTTGTGTGCGCACAAGCATTCCACCGCACAGCCTCGGCCGATGGGCGCGCGTGGGGCGCGGGGGGCGCTTGCATATTCCGCTTTTCGAAGGAGGTTTTTCGCAATCGCAATCCAGGGCGGGGGGCGGTCTTGTCAGACAAACGTTAAGGGGAAACCCCTTAACAAACCCCGTTAGACGCAGAAAACCAGTACTTTATAAATTTGTGTCCTTAACAATCTTCGAAGTTACTTAAATTTTAACTCAAAATATATGCGTAACTCTCGCTGATTTTCAGACTTTTACGCGAAAATATTGAAAACATGTTACACAATATGTTTTCAGTGCAATTATTGCCTGATTTTTAACGCTAATTGTTTGGTAATCTGAGAATTATTTGTTATCTTTGTAATGAATTAAGGGAGCAGGGACAAAAAATAATCCCCAAGAGTAGCAGCTCTCGGGGATAGGGTCGAAGTTAAAGGCGCTCGATTTCGATTCCTCAAACTACGTGTTGCGCCAAAATGGCTTCGTCTTATGGAGATTGAAATATTTTCTGTAAGTTTCGGATGGCTCAAAATCGTTTTATTAAGGATTAAACGATAACCATTCGAGGAGGTTGCAAAAGCATTAAAGTTGGATTCTTCCGCGCCTCCGAGGCCTTTTTTCTTTTGCTGACGCAAAATTACAAAATATTTCTCGAAGTTGCAAACGAAAACCCCGGCGTTTCATCTTCGCAGACTTAAACCGGGGATGTTCATTAAAATACAGTTGCAAAGATAGCAACTGTTCATTAAAATACAAAATTATGGCTAAAAGATTTTTTATTTCAGCCGCGCGTTTTGCAGAAAAGTGCAAAAGCGAGTATCTAACAAATGATGTCATCGAGATAGTAATCGAGGCATCGAAGGTTTACGCAGTGATGGCGATATTCGGTTTAATTATTGCAATGGCCGTGTGGCTCGGCATCGAGTGCGGAAGACCTTTCTAATTTAGATTAGAAAGAAGCCTATTGCGGGAAGGAATCAATTGATTCCTTCCCGCGTTTTTGTGTCTTTTTATATGTGTTTTACAACAGCTTTTTTTGCGGTAAAACATTTATTTATGGCAAATTACAGCACTACAGCGCAGATTATTCTTTCAGTCAATGGAAAGCAAGCGGCGTCAATGATGACGCAGATGACGCAAAAAGCGGAAGCTTTGCGTAAAAAGTTGGCAGCAGCGCAAAATGAAAAAATAGTAGATTCGAAGAAAGTTAAGCGGATTCAGAGCGAGCTAAATCAGACGGAGCGCGTAATTTCGCAGTTACAAAACAGGACCGCAGGAGCAGAGCAGGTTTTGCGACGTCTGGACAAAGCATCCCCGAAAGAGTTGAACAGATCGTTGAAGCAGCTTCAGCAACAGCTTAACGGAATTCAACGTGGTTCGGCTGCATGGAATGCGCAAATTGCAAAAATCAAGGCAGTAAAAGCGGAATTACAACGAGTGAACGCCACCATGCAGACGCAACAGTCAATGTGGGCAAGAATGAATAACGCTTTTAATACAATGCAAGCGAGTATAATGGCTGTAGTTGCGGCGTTGGGTTCGCTGGTGATGGCAGGGAGAAAAGCGGTCAACACATACGCCGAAATGGAAGAGGCTATTTGGAATACTGTAAAGTATACTCGAATGTCGCGAGATCAGGTCGATGACCTTAATAACATTTTCAAAGGAATCGACACTCGACTTGGTCGAGAACAGCTTAATCTTCTGGCGCAGGAAGGAGGTCGACTCGGATTCAATACGATTGAATCAGTGAAACAATACGTAGAAGCAGCTCAGATTATCAATGTAGCCTTATGCGACTTGGGTGAAGGAGCCACGCAGACTATTGCGAAAATCTCTAATATTTTCGGCATGCAACAGGCGTATGGCGTAAAAGATGCGATGCTTAAAATCGGTTCGACCGTCAATCACCTGTCACAAAACTGTACAGCAGCAAAACCGTTTATTGTAGAATTTGCGCAACGAATGGCAGGAATCGGATCGACTGCGAAAATGACTATTCCGGAAATTATGGCTTTCGCCGCAACTCTTGACGCGCATGGCCAGAAAGTCGAGATGTCGGCAACAGCGCTTCAGCGCGTGATCATGAATCTTTTTAAGGCTCCGGGAGAGATGGCAAAAAAGGTCGGTCTGGAATCAAATCAATTTATTGAGACTCTCAATAAGTCTGTCACCGATGGCGTGATGATGTTCCTTGAACAGCTTAACAAATTGGGAGAGGATAAGGCACTCGCAATCCTATCCCCTCTTTTTAAGGATCTCGGATTTGATGGTGCGCGAGTCGCCGGCGTATTGGCTAACCTGTCGTCGCATCTGGATTTCCTTAAATGGCAGATGGGAGAAGCTGCAGAGGCATTCCGGAAGGGAACTTCAGCTACAAATGAGTTTAATATTTTCAATAATACGGCGAAGGCTAATATTGAAAAGGCACGTTATACAATGCATGAATTGGCGGTTGAATTAGGAGAGCAACTATATCCAGTCATGAAGCACGTATATACGTCTGGCTCTCTTATGATGCGTACACTGAAAGTAATTGTCAATTTCTTCGTTCAGAACTGGGAAGTAATCAAGTTGGCAGCCGGCTCGCTATTGGTATATAACGGCCTCTTGCTGATTTACAATACTCGCGCAAAACTTGCCGCTTTTGTTACGTCGATGTGGAATATGGCATTGGCTGCAGGTCGCGCTATATTGCCGATCCTTAATCTGGCATTAGCAGCAGCTGCTAATGCGGTGCAGTATTTTACAAATGGATTGCAGGTCAATTACGCAATGCAGGTACGCTGGAGCAAAGCTATTGCAGCAATGAGATTGACGAGTTGGATAGGATTGATCACGGCCGCCGCCGGAGCTGTGTATCTGTTGACACAAAGAACCGATACATACGCAGATACTTTGAAGAAAGCAATAAAATTAAGCGAAGATTTTGATGCAGAAGTTCTTGATGAAATAAAAGAGCTTTCTATTCTCTTTGGTAAAATCGAAGCAGTAGAAAAAGGCTCAGACGAATACCAAGAGGTCAAAGATAAGATTATCTCTAAGTATGGGCAGTATCTGAGCGGGCTGATTAATGAAAAGAATGAGATAATCGATCTGGAAAGAGCTTATAATCGTCTGACTGCTGCTATTCAGCGCGCAGCTCAGGCTCGATTGCTGGATGCAATGAAGAAGAATGTCGAAGATCAATATGTAAATGATTTATCCAAGTTCGTTGATAAATTAAAAAATGTATTGCTTGATCGAGGATATGATCTCAAGAATGTAACTAAGGTTATTACTTACGTATACTCGAAGGCTATTAAGGGAGAAAAAATGTCTATGGAGGATTTGCAAGCAGATTTGAAAATCGATATTCCTGATATTGATAAGAATCCGTTTACTAACTTTTGGTTAGAAGCTTTTGGTTTAGGGGATCCTTTCAGAGATAAAGTTAAAAAAGGCGACAAGGCTGAAACAGTTGGCGAACTTCTTGAAGGGATTAACGAAATTTCTGATTCTTACAGAGAAGCAGTAGATGCAATTGACAATTCTAAAAAATCCCTGAAGGATTTCAATGATTTGGATGATAAGTCGCTCGGTATGCACGTGCAAAATGTAAGAAATGCAATTGAAGATCATAAATCTAAAATTGAAATGCAGAAAGCTGCAAATTCTTCGTTCTACAAGAATTTTAATGAGAATCCGATTAGCGGTGCATTAAGAAAACAAGCAGCTGAGAGAAGTCTGGAAAATAATGTAGAAGTACCTGTTTACATAGTCAATAGTGTTGGCTATGGATATAAAAAGCAGTCTATGTCGCTCAAGGAAGCAGAAGCTTATCTCGAAAGGCTCGAAGTTGAACATGCCGCCAGGGGAGGGAATAAAACAGTTACCATGGATCCGATTGCCGGTAATCCGGATTTCACAATGGATGATTATGAGCCTTACGTGACAGAAAAGGAGCGAGCAAAGCAAGATCGGGAAGCAGCAGCTGCTGAGCGTCGGGCGCAGATCAAGAAAAAGAAGGAATTTAAGGAGGACATGAAAAGAGCAGAAGCGAATTGGCATGAAGTTTCAACTCAGAATCTATCGCAATATGAAGCAGGAGAGCGAACTTACATGCAATATCGCGACGATCAGCATAAAATAGATATAAATTACTATGAAGCTCGAGAAAGAGTTTATAAAAAATATAATCTCGAAGAAGATGACGACTATAAGGAGTTAATCAGAAAAAAGGAGGAGTTTGAATCTGAGTGGCTGGAGAAAAAAAGGGCTATGAACGTAGAAGAAGCTAATATCGAACAAAAGATTGAGGAGACTCAACTTGAAATGGATTACTATTCGCCGGGATCTTCTTACTACCAAAATGAACAGAAAAAGCTCGAAAAGTCACATGAAATCAAAGTAAAATTTCTGGAAAAAATTAAAAACTTCTATAACAAGAATTCGGAAGAATATCATAATTATATGCTTCAACTAGATGAAATCGAGAGGGAGGAACAATTGCGAAAGCAGAAGTTGTTTGCTGAAAAAGTAGCCGAGTGGAAGAAAGCTTATGAGTATCTTGACGCCAATATGAAATATGAGCTGGAAATTACTTTGCTTAACAAAGCTTGGGAGAAAAAGATGATTTCTGACGATGAGAAAGAGAAAATAACGGAGGAAATAAGAAAAAAATATATGTCGCAGTATCTTCCGGAATCGGCAAAGCCTACTCAGGAATCTGAAGAAGCTTTGAAGAAGAAAATGAAAAAGGATCTGGATATCATAGATTCTTTGTATGAACAGGGCCTGATGAAGGAGGAAGAGTATGAAGCGGCTAAGCAAAGAATTAAAGATAAATATGCAAAAATGCCGTTCGATAAAGCAAGAGCGGCAGGAAGTTCATTTGTAAATCAATTGCTCGATATATATGAGGCGTGGCAGTCGTTTTTCTCTAAAACAGAAGATGACGCTGATAATTGGTCGATTAAAATCGGCAAAATGGCATCAGCGGCATTCGCGGTAATTAGCGCAGGTCTTTCTAATCTGTCGGAGTATTCAAAATTGCAAGCAGATATCGAGGTGGCAAAGATCGAAAAAAAGTATGATAAGGAATTGGAACTCGCTGAAGGTAATTCATATCGTACAAAGAAGCTGGAGAAGCAGAAAGAGAAGGAAATCGCTGAGGTAAAAGCTGAAATCCAAAATCGTAACTTCGGGATTCAGGTAGCTGAAGCAGTGGCAAATACGGCCACAAATGCAATTATGGCCTACGGATCAGCGCAGAGTCTACCATACCCGGCATCGCAGATATTTGGAGCAATTGCCGCAGCAATGGCTACCGCTCAGGGTATGGCTCAGATCGCTATCATCAAAAAGCAACAGCAGCTCGCACAAATTCAAGGTTATTCGGAAGGTGGATTTACCCGAAAGGGTGGTAAGTACGAACCGGCAGGAATAGTACATGCAGGTGAATGGGTAGCGTCTCAGCGCCTCGTTAACCATCCATCAACGCGACCGGTAATCGAGGCGCTGGAATATGCGCAGCGCACTAATCAGATCGGATCGATCATGCCGGAGGATGTAACAAGATTCGTGACAATTCCGCAATCATACAAGGAGCAGCACTCTATTGTCGTTGAGCCTCAAGATCGGCAAACAATAGTTTACGACAATCCTAAGTTAATGCAGGCTATTGAAAGGCTGAATAAACGTCTTGACGATCCATTCGTTACGGTCAACACTGTAACAGGGGACGCGGGAATCAATAAAGCACAGCAGCGCTATTTACGTATGATTAAAAATAAATCTCCAAGATATAAATGAAAGTTCTGGTAAAAGGTAGGGAGGCCGCTATAAAATGCGGCTCGTCGTTTGAATATATTCAGGAAAATAGACTGTTTGACGATGCCGAAGGGTTCTCGCTGGATATCGATTTCCCGATGGCAGGATGCAGACAGAATATTGAAATCTTCGGATATCTGAACAGAATGGATTGCACAGTGCAAGATATTGTGTTTGATGCTGAAATTATAGCCGGCAACTTTCATCGCAAAGGAGTAATCGCAGTAACTGAACATTCGGAAACAGATCTCAAAGGGCAATTCCTGGAAGGAAGATCCGCAAGATCATTCCATGAGAGATTGGATAATATCTATATCAATGAGCTATCGATAGGAAATGCTGACGAGTTTAAAGATAAGGATCCATCGATAGTGTGGAATCCGGATAAGACTTCGTGCAAATGCGTTGCTCTGCCATGGTTCTATGAAAATGGGGATTCCGGAGTGTTACAAAACTGCGCTGTCTACAAAAAGCCTGCTTACAATGATGATATGTCGATCAAAGATTTTGGCCGCTTCGAATGGAGCGAAAAGGCAGGAAAAAGAACTTTCATGCCTTATTTGATCTATACGCTGAAGCAGATCTTCTCCGCGGCGGGATATGATGCAGATCTTTCGGATCTGGAGTCTGATCCAAAATATAAATATCTGCTAATCTGTCATACATTGCCGGAATCGTGGAAAATATCTGAATTCGGAAGATATCTCCCGAATTGGACCATTGAGGAACTTCTCGAAAATCTGGAATTATTCCTCGATGGAGTGTTTGAAGTGGATGGAGTCAACAGGCAGGTTGTTTTCAAATTCAACGCGCAGACGATGGAAGATTTACAGCCGATAGAACTATCGAATATTGTCGATGAGTTTAATTCGGAAGTGTCGGCAGAGTATGACGATGTAAAATGTGAGTTCGTATCGGTGCGTAATCTCAGTTATCCGGAAATTGAAAATGAATCTTGGAAATATCTTTGCTGTGATTGGTTTATCAAGGATTACAAATCAAAGGTGATTGAATTTCCGTCGATGCAGAATCTTCTTTCCAAGCTAAGAGATGAAAAGATAAAATTTGATAAGACAGGTTATGCTGTAAGCATACCTATCAGCAGAGATCAATTTACAACGAGTTTCTATTATGTAAAAGATATCGATGCATATTTCATATGGAGGCCAATGTATCAAACTAAAATAGGAGGTGATGGAAATTCGGTTAACTACTATAAGCTTCAGCCTCTGAATGTGTGCGGATCTCGAATAGTATCGTATGTAGATGATGAAGACGACACTCTGTCATTCGGTATTAGACCGGCTGACATAGAATTTACTGAAAAGGAATTCGGAGAAGCTTTATCGATTGATTGCGGTACACTTTCTGAGTACGATGATCAGGAAGATTCAGAGTCGGAAGGATTGGTATTCGATTTAGTAAATCCTAAGGATAGGAATGTTCAGGAAGTATCAACTGATGAAATTCCAACTCCGCAGATAGTGAAGAATCTTCTTAAGGGGAAAAAGGAGATGCCGGAATATTTCTCTAACCTTAATCTCGCATGGTGGGGTCCGTATTATCCGGATCTTACTCAAGAGAGTCTGCTTTTACCGCATCCATGGATCGAAGACTACGTGATCGATAATACAAATGCGAGCAGGCATATCGATACACCTTTCAGAATCTCAAATAGGAAGGTCAAAATTAACGGCATAGGCGTTGACTACGAAGTAATCGTAGAAAGAAAGTATACTTTCAAGTTCTTGTTAGACTACATGCCGGACCCGATGGCGCTTTTCATTATCAGAGGTAAGAAATACATCTGTAAGCAAATTAAAGCTACATTTGACGAAATTGGGATGTCTAAATTACTCGAAGGTGAATTCTATCAAATCAAAGATTAATTAGACCACTTTGAGCACCAGCAAAAAACGGGTCAATTAGACCACTTTAAGCACCCGCAAAAAGCGGGCCGATTAGACCACCTTGAGTACCCGCAAAAAGCAGGCCGATTAGACCACTTTGAGCATCCGCAAAAAACGAGCCGATTAGACCACTTTGAGTACCCGCAAAAAGCAGGCCGATTAGACCACTTTGAGCATCCGCAAAAAGCGGGTCAATTAGACCACTTCGAACTAAGGCAGCTCCTTTCATAGGAGTTGCCGTTTTTGTGTAGAAAATCATACCACTTTTGTACGCATTCTCATACCCATTGTTAGACCTATCGTTAGACCACTTTTTAGACCACTTTTTAGACCACTTTGAGCACCCAAAAAATTAACGTTGAAATCAGGGAAAAATCCACGTATTTTCAAGAGATTTCATGGATTATCGAAAATGTTAACTAATGTTAATTTTCGGAATTATTAGACCACCTTGCATACCACTTGTTAGACCACTTATTTTTAAGAGTTGGACCACCGGTTAGACCACCTTATTAGACCACTAAAAAATACGGCTGCTGATATGAAGATTGCGTATCAACAGCCGGGAAAATATAGTAAAGTATTTAAATATTTATTGTATATTATTTCATTATTTCTGCATACTCACCATAATAGGAAGAGTCCCACGGATTAACGGATGGCTCCCCGTCGCGGATGCCGTAAAGCACAAAGTCTATAACTTTGCGGTTGGCATCATCAACTTTTCGGCGATTGCGGCGGATGTAGATATCGGTAACGGTCTGTTCTTCGGAATGTCCTAAAGCAAGGGAGATTGTTTTGTCGGGAATGTCGAGTTCTGCTGCGATGGTGGCCCATGTATGACGTGCCCAATAAGTAGATAGCTCAGGGAATAGAGGCGAGATCGATTCTTTTTTACCTCTTTTGCCGTAAGTTACAGGGCCGATTCTTTTAAGATTATTGTTAATCCTGTGAGTATAGTTACGGTGATCTTTATATCGATCCTTAAGATCCAGAAGAGCGGAAGATCCTCGGTAGCGTTCTATAATTGCCATTGCTTCAGGCTCTACTTTGATATCATAAGGTCGGCCGGTCTTGCTACGATTAAAGGTAACGCGCCCGTTTTCAACTCGTTCCAGATTGTACAGATCGACAACATTTATTCCACATAAAAGAAACATAAGTTTAAAAATGTCAACATATTGACGAGCATATTCTTCACAATCGTAATCAAACAGCGTGCGAAGCTGCTCGACGCTGAGAGAGCGCTTTTTTGTTCGCTCTCTCCTAATCGTGATTCTTCGGAAAGGGTAATTGGAAGTAATCTCGCTGGCGATTGCATCGTTGAAAACAGCCCGGATATTGCGGAGTTGAATATTTCTATAGTTCTGGCTCGTGGAAGTCTTTGACATCCAATCGTTAAAGCGGAGTAGCCAGTCTCTATCGATATCATCGAAAGTTAACTGATCAAAGTTGCGATCGTAAATTCTGAGCCGGCGAAGGGTGAAGAGATATAGTTCTTTTGTACTCTGTCGTTTTCGATTGGCAAATTCTATAAATCTATTGGCGACTGTAATTCCGTTGGCAGGCTTGCCGTATAGGTACATGGAGACGACGTCCTCCATGTCGGCGAAGGGTATCTTTTTGCTGAGTCTGTCGGATTGTAGTAGGCTGAGTTCAATATTTATCTCTGCGAGAATCTTATTTAGTCGAGTGTTTAAGGTCTTGCCTCTATAGGCTGTAGGCTTCATCAGACTTTTCGATTTATCCCAATCGTCGGGCCTTATAAACATATCGAGAGCAAAGAATCGTCGCTGATTATTATGCGCCAATACCAGACGCACAGGTGACGTCCCATCACTGCGCTTATAGCGGACGTCTAAGTAAAATTTTACTGTTGCCATGATCATTAAATAAAGCCGGATTTTGTGACACGTATTCTGACACGGATTTTGAATCTTTCCGCCATTTTCGTGCATTTTCACACATTTTTGGGCTTTTTTTTAATGTCAATGTGTTGTTCTTTTCAGGGTCGAATTTAGCCGTAAACTGCTGATTTATAACAGTATTAACTAAGAGCGATAAACGGGGCTCGAACCCGCGACCCTCAGCTTGGGAAGCTGATGCTCTACCAACTGAGCTACTATCGCATG
>JAIDYR010000084.1 GCA_029057985.1 Muribaculaceae bacterium
AAAAGATTAGCGACTCCGCAATCCCTAATAACAATAATTAACAACATTAACTAACAATCTAAAAAACTAACTTACATGAAAAAGCTACTACTGTATCTGATGACGCTGCTCGTCTTCGGTGCTATTCCGGTAGATGCTTTTGCAGGTCCGTCTTCTACGAAGAAGCCGCTGTATGTAGAGGTCCCCGCTGGATGGACTGATGTCCATTTCTGGTGGTGGAGAGATAATACGGATAACAAATGGGATCCGACCTCTGATGGCTATAGCTATAACAGCGAAAACGGAAAAACAACACCGAATCTTAACAGTACGGATGCAAAGGCTAATCTTGGGGCTACTAAAGTGACAGGTTCTGATAATAAGACCTATTACAAAATTATGCTACCAGATGATACCGATGGATTTAAGATTGGCAATAAAACAGAGTTTAAGAATTTCGATTGGAATTGCGTCTATAATTACAGCAATGATGGATGGTCGAAGGGTGCATCTGTGGGAACCATATTCGCTTCTGTCGATCCCGGTAATGATTTTAATTGTGGACCGAATCAGTATGTAATCGGCATCCCCGGTACGTATAATGGGTTCAAGCCAGACACAACGATGAAGTATATCATTGTTGATAATCTAGAATCTGGGAATGTTACAATTGAAAATATCCCAATTGGGGATGGTACATTTAAACTTGTCATAAGTTCGCAAGGTGGATCCACTTTTACCTGGTATGGTCTGAACTCCAACATTTCCAAGGATAATTGGACTGAGCTTAAGCAAAATGAGAGTAATGTTTCGATAAATAATTCTCAATCCGGTGAGACGTTTAATATTGAATTAAACAAGCATTCTCACTGGGTTTATGTGACAAGTAATGGCGGGAGCGTCAATCCTGGCACTAACTATTCCAATATCGAAGTATATTATAAATCTGCACATGGAGGTTGGAATAACGATAAAAAAGCCGGAAATTTGGATGATGAAGGGAAAATCACTTTCGATCTTATAATAGGCCAAGGCGAGGGTTTCAATTTTTGGTTTAATAATGCGGATCATAAGTGTTTTGAGAATACTGCAAATCCATACGGGACTAAGGGAAATTATGAATTTTCTGTAAATATAAATGAACCTCTTACTTGTAACTACTATAGTTCGAACGATAAAGTAAGTTTCGTAAATGTACGAAACTACAATAATACATTGGATAAAGACAAAGTCTATACAGTGACTATCGATTATCCCAATAAGACTGTAAAGGTTGATGGTATTGTTTCAGGAAATGTTGATCCCGGCACTGACTATTCCAATATTAAGGTTTATTGGAACTCTAAGTATAACAACTGGACTTATCGTCCGGCTATCAGTCTGAATGCGGATGGCAATGTGACTTTCCCGATTCAGATCGGCTCTAATAATAATGAAGGAGGCTTCCACCTTTACTTTGATGTCAATGGCACTAAGAAAGCCCCCGCTATTAACAATGGGATAAATAATATCAAAATTGATCTGGATAATCTCAAGACTTTTGATAGCATGAATAACTGCGATAATAAGGGCGGCTATTACCAGATCAATAACTTCAGTGATGCTTCGGATGCTTCGACTGTATTCTATCTGACAGTCGATTATCCTAATAAAACTTTCCTGATTACCAGAAAAGCTGTCAGCCTCGACCCTGTTGAGGGCGTCAGCACCATGTCGGTATTGAATGCCAACTCCAACTGGCAGCTTAACTCGGTGAAGGCTTCTAAAGATGCGGACGGTAATTTCATCACTACTCATAAAGGTTATGAGATCCGCGGCTATGATGGCCTTGGTCTCGGTCAGAAGAACTTCTGTATCGCTACTACAATCGATGGCGTAAGAACTTACTGGGGACTTGAAGGATCCAATAACCCTATCACGCGAGGTCAGACCTATACTCTCGTTCAGCTCTCAGAATCTCAGGCAAAGCAGTCGATGGTTATGAGCGGCGGTTTGGTTCAGTCGCGCTACGATGTCACTTACAACTGGCTCACTCATGAGATGAAAGTTACTCTCAACGATCAGTGGAGCAGCAATGAGGATCTTATGTATCTCTGGCGCGAATTTCCTGATAATGGCGTTCCCGCTCCCGAAAGCATGACAGATGAAATGCGCTCGGAAGAATGGCTTAACGAGAATCCTCACGTAATCGTTCTTGGCAAGAATGGCTCCGGTCTTTATGAAGCTGAGTTCAAAGCTGACGTTGACCATGATCTTCCCAGAGGTACAAAAATTTCAGTCTTCGGACGTACAGGCGTGCTTTACAACATGCAGGCTTCCGGTAGCTATTCTCTTCAGGATAATTCCTGGCTTAATATCTATCGCCACCCCATGGTAGTCGGCAAGTCTGAACCTGCAATCGTCAATACGAATCAGATGGAAAATGAGAATTTCTGGATTCTCGTAAATCCCAATGTGAATGGCAATGTAGTGATCACTTTCCGTAAGAAGAATGTTGCTCCCGCTCCATTTAAGCTCATTAACGAATCTGATAATTCCGAATTTACATTCGAATACAACGAGGGGCTGGATGCTTATCAGCTTACTACTCCTCTTGAAAATGAGACTAAATATCATATCCTTGATTCCGAAGGCAACAAATGGAATTATGTTGCTAACGGCAATTACTGGGTCAAGAATGATGTGACAAGTGCCGAACTTCAGAAAAACAAGCAGGATGGAATCTTCATCAAGACTACTAATCTGTCGACCGGTGGCAACCAAGCTCGTCTGCTTCTAAACTGGAATAATGGCGAACCGACCTTGCGTATCTCTGTTGTGACCGCAGGATCCGGAGAAGGTAATGTCCGTGTTTACTTCGTCGATCGCGCTCATTGGGGTGGCGTATCCTGCTATAACTACACTGACGCAGCTCTTACAGCGACAATGGAGCAGGTGCCTGCTTCCGACCGCAACGGAGACTTCCCGGGCGTAGGTATGAGTTTGGTTGAAGATGACGGTTATCTCCTTGATGCAATTACCAGAAATGAGGGTGATGATATATATTATATCGATCTGAAAGTTGAGCAGTATCCTGATGGCACCTACGACCGTCCGAAGGTAATCTTTGCTCTTGGCGCAGGTACCCAGACTGCCAACCTGTATCTCGTAGATGGTGGTATTTATACCAACGCAAGCTCCGACGGGGAATATCCCGCAACTGAGTATCTGCCGCGTATGCATTATAACTATTCTGTAGACTCTCAGGATCCCGACCGCGTAGTTTCGGTTTATCCGAATGAATTCTTCTCTACCGACTACAATGTAATCTATATTGATGTTCCCGAGTTTACTCAGAAGGTGAAGAATAACCAGGATGTTTCGGTAGAAGTTGTATGGGACAGAAACAACAATGGTCAGCGCGACTTTATTGCAACCGGTATACCCGGAAAGCACCATCTGTCGTACATCAAGATCGGTAATAAGGAACTCGTGCGCGTGCAGTTTGCCAATGACGTAGTTCCTGACGGTGAAATTATCGATCTTCGCATTTGGGAAGGCAATGACAAGACTACTGATATCACCGACAATACCCATCATTGCACTACTAAGCCCTCTACCGCTGACTATGACTGGAAGGATGGTAAGTATGCTCAGTATGACGGACATGAATATGATGGCAATCACTTCTATTGCGTAGGTTCGCACTGCTCGCTTAACTTCACAGGTGTAGAATTTAAGGATGGTAATGTATATCGTCGTTATAGCTATACGGATAATGATGGAACCCTGCAGGCTCAGGATCCCGTTCTTACGATCAAAGATCTTGTGTCGCCGGATCATTTCTATATCGTAAATCGTGGTACGTCTGACGATGCGAAGAAGGCATTCGAGACAGCAATTTCTGAAGGAATTCTTACAGAAGCTACTATTGATGGCATTAGTGATAGCGTCTATGAAGTAAAGCCTGATGACTCAATGGGTCAGAAACTCGGCTATACAATTCCTGAGGTATCTAAGAATGCCGTCTTCAATATGATCGCCCAGTTCGGAGATGACTACATCTACTATTCGAACTCCAACGATATTGCAATGTTGATTGGTAACCAATACAAATTCTCCAGCAAGATCCCTGAAAATCAGAAGGTATACACTATCTCTGACAAGAATCCTGTCAATGCTATTTCTTACGACGTTACAATAGAATGGAATGAATCATTCGTATCGATTGATGCTAACCGACCGTCGGCAGACTTCTCATTGGTAGATGAAGACATGCAGGATATCGAGAATGGTTTCTATATCGTGCGCACTCACAGCGACGCCTGCGATGTTGCTACCGGACACAAGCACTATACTCCTCTGTACTTCTCACATAAAGCAGGCTACGAAAATACGGCAGAATATAATAAGAAGGACAAGATCAAGGTTTCAGTACTTCGCAATGCTTCGTATGATAAATACTTCGCATCCCAGGGCACTCGCGGCACAATGAATTCTCAGGCTGAAATCGTTGGTGAACATGATAATGGTTATACCGGATGGTTCGAATATGTTGACCAACAGTTAGGCACTGATAAAGCTGTCTCTTTAGTGGCTGTTCGTTCGCACACTGCCAATAAATTCTCAGTACGTATCAGCCAGAATTCAACAATTACTGATGGTCAATATCAGTTTGCCCCGGATGCATTGGTGATTCCGGTGGTAGCAGTAGCTTCCCCGGAAGGAATCGGTATGACATTCAATAATAAGAGTGTTGTCTCAACAGCGCAACCTAACAGCAACCAGACTTATAGTCTTGAACTTGACTATGGAACTCATATAGACTGGAACGGTGCTCAATTCCGAGATGGTAAGATACAGATCCAAGCAGATGAAGCTGAATATCGTCTGCAGAATCCGAATGGATATGAGACTGTGCTCGAATATTACTGGCGCTATACTCCTTCCCACTATTCTGCTCCCCGCAAGGTTAAGACCATCATGAGAGCTACCAACAACAGCGCTCTGACAGCTTCCTCTTACTATGGAGAGCCTCTTGCTGAAGGCATGAAGAAGTATAGTATCAACAGTACTCCCGCAGTAACTAAGAATGGAACTTCTAACATCCAGATGCAGATAAAGCAGAACGGCATTACCTCGCCCATATATAACTTTGAGGTAACCAACAATGGCACTAATATCCCGACTGAAGTCGAGGAGATTCTCGGCGTTGAAGAAGGAGAGGCAGTATATTACAACCTCAATGGTGTGCGCGTTGACGCTGAGCATCTTGAGCCGGGTATCTATGTGAAGGTTACCGGCACCAAGTCTGAGAAGGTCTATGTGAAATGAATGAATCGATTTTCGTAAGGCTTCGCTAACCGGAGGCTTTCGGAATCGCAAATAAAATGGCTTAAGTCATTATCTACCCTTTATTCCGCCGTCGTCGCAGTCTTTGCGACGGCGGCTTTTTTTTGACCTCCATTCTATAGCCCCCTATTTTTGGCCTATTTTTGCCTATTCAATGCCTATTCAATGCCTATTCGATTGCTCCCTATTTAATTTTCCCCATTCATTTAGCCCGCTATTCTATTGATGCTATTTTATTGCCCTCACTTCAATCGGGCCACAATAGAGGCCTTATTCCTCCTTTAAAATCGCCGTTAAAGATTTTTACAAGCTCTGCAGATAAATTATTTAGTTCTTTAGCACGGCTGCGATTCATATCGGGTTCGCGAGTCATGAATTTCTCTTGCCCTATCAGTAGCAATCGCCCTTGCGACATAAGTTCGAACTCTCGTCCGGAGGCTGACTCTCGTTCTGAGAAGCCGTTGCTGCATACCCGAATATATGAATATCCTTCTTCAATTGCCGTATCCCTCAATGCCTTCTCCTTGGAATGGATATATGGGGATATAGGCACGCCGCCATTCCTCAAATTGATTTTCCATGCCTCTAACGCTTTCTCAGCCTCCTCTTGCGTAAATTTTCTGCTGAACTTCACTTGAAAAAGCGTAGGCATCCGTAAAAGAAAGATATTACCGAGCATGACATAATTTTTATCGCCGATGGTCAGTAGCCAGCGCTTTCGAAGATAGTCGGGATAAAGATGCTTCATAATGTATCTTCGCGGGTTATCTAAGGTATAGCGCTTTTGACTTTCCCACTGATCATAATCATACGCAATTCTATCGTTGAATCCTTTCCGGAATATTGTTTTCATATTATCCGGTCGCTGTTCTCGCACCAGGGAATTATGATATGCCTTTGAAATATTACCTTTGAGATTGCTTATCAATAAAGATAATCCGGTCTTTAAATATTCCTTGACGGCGACACATAGATGTATATGATCGGGCATAATAGCTACTGCCGGCACTTCTATCTGAGGATGAGCTGCGATCCAGGTCTTTATCTCTTTTCGTACAATCAGGCCAAGTTTTGAATATATTATGATAGGACGTGCTAAAGAAGATTTCTCTGAAGGTATGGATGAAAAGTTTGGCAGATCATCCGATTTTACCATTGTCAATAGGTAGCGAGCCGGACGATGATAGTCATGGTGAAAAGCGCGGCGATTAAAATTCGGATTATCCGGATCGCGATAGTAAGGATTGAGCGGCTTCATGGAATCGGATTTGAGTAAGGATAATAAGAATTAATATTCTCATTTACATAACTATAATTAATATCGTAATATTATTTGAGACTCCGGATTTTATTTTTTGATATATGATTTTTCTTAGATTATCTCGTATATCTTGCTTCGTTAGCCCTCATCGCCTTTGGTTCGGCAAGCTTGAATGCAATTGCTTCGGTAGCTCTCATTGCAATTACTCTGATTGTCTTGGGATAATGGCTCAGGTAGCCTTGGGGCTAATTGCTACGTTAGCCCTCATTTCAATCGGGCCACAATCAAGATCGGCAATTCTATTTCGGTCCAATCTTATCCAATTCTATTTAACTCTATCCAATTCTATTTTATCCAATTCTATTTTATCTTAATTCTATTCTCCGGCTATTTTCAGCGATCTTTATTGTGGTCCGATTGAAATGAGGACAATAAATGATTGAAATGAGGGCAATAAATGGAGCCGGGCGAAAAGGAGGCATTAGAAAGAGCCGGGATAGATATGAAAGATTTAAAATCGAATTAAAAAAAGCCGCCGTCGCAAATTCTGCGACGGCGGCTCTTATTAAGGATAGACTATGGCTTAAAGCCAAATTTTTCGGATTATTTTACGTAGATCTTCTCAGAGTGATTGCCCTGGACCTTGACGTAGATGCCGGGTTCGAGACGATCGGCGTCAACCTTGAAGCCGTTGAGGTTGTAGTAGACAGCCTCGCCTTCTTCAACGCCGAGGATCTCCTCGACTTCAGTCGGGATGTCGGGCGTACGGTTGGCAACAAGCTTGTAAGCGGGCGATTTGATTCCGTTCTGCTCAAGCTGTACGTACTGCTGCGCAGTTTTGGTTGCATTGCCGTTCTTGTCGATCTCTACTCGCGGAGCATTGTAGATGCTATATGGCTTCATCTCAATAGTATTGCCGGTAGAAGTTGTCATTTCTCCGGAGAAAGGCTCGGCATTAGGATTGGTCAACAAGTTGGTAGAGCCAAAATCCGGACGCTCAACTACGGAGCTGATCTTATCGACAGTTGCTACATTGCTTGCGCGGCGTTGCGGAGCGCGCTGAGGCGTGGTTGACGGAGTATTCGGATCGAAGTCCGGATCTTCACCCCAATAATACTTCAGCACTTCCTTGCCTGCTATCTTCCACTGAGCATTCTTTGCCTGGAAGTGGAGACGATCCTTAAACTGCACGTCGCCATCGTTATGACCTGCGTCGTGAGCAAGATTGATAGTATAAAGATTAGAATTTTCGTCTACCTTGAAAGGCGTTATCCAATTCTCCTCTTCACCTTCCTCAGCAAAGTTGACTTTCTGATTAATCGTGAAGTTATTGATCGTGAATCCTACTGATTCAAAAGTCGGATATACACGCACCGGGATAGTAAGATCAGTACGAGCCCATGAGTCGTCGGTATTGGTCTGAGCGATAGAGATGTCATACATGCCGGCTGTATAAGCCTTCACGAGTATTGATGCAAGTCCTTCTTCATCAGAACCATTACTCGGGCTAAGGATCTTCACATAATCACCACAGAGGATCTCACCCTGCTGAACATTCTCGACTTTACGTTTTACAAGTTCAGGACGCTGATTGATAGAACCTGTCGGGAAGAACTGTAAAGTCTCGGATGCGGGAGTGAACTTGATGGTCAGCTTTGCAAGCTTTGAGTTAGCTGCATCTCCGTTAACGGCGTCATTGTCATACCCGGGTGCATAAGTGAACAAGATCGGTGTAAGATGATCTTCATCACATAAATCAGCATGAGCAGGAAGCGCAAGACCGGATTTATAGCGGGTTATGAGTTCGCCGTTGCTATTCCTAGTCACGAACTGGAAGTTGGCATTTACCTTATTCGGAGTTGCGATAACTTCGTTGTCGGCGAATGTAATGGCAATATTATAGGTATTAACTTCGTAGATGTCTCCATTGATACCGATATTATTGCTCTTATCCTTCTGATAAGTATAAGGCATATTAGGAGTCATATCAATAGGTGACGGAGTAGAGTATGATACCCAGGTGCCGCTCTTCAGCTTAGCGAGGATATAGAACTGGGCGGATGAGGGAACTTCGGGAATGATATATTTCATTCGGGAAGCCTCGTTATTATCCATAAGCTCGAGAGAATAGCAATTAGCGATTCCATTCTGAGTGCCGGCCGGTTTTACAGCCTCATACTTAGTCATGGCAGTTTGCAGCCAACCTGCATTGGGCGCGGTATTGACGATGTATACTGCTTCAGGCTTCAGGTAATCCTCGATAGTGATGATGGGATCCTGATCATTGCCTTCGCTGTCTTTTGCGCGACGATAGATGTAGCCATCCTTATAGTCAACGTTTGCGAAGTTCAGTGAGCAGTGAGAACCCCAGCAGAGGGAGTGAGTGCAAGTATATTTGTCGTCAGTATACTTATTGAGGTACTCCTTGTCGAGCGGATCCTTGTGATGGGCGTTGTCAGTATTGGTAATGGAAGAGTCGTCGCCTTCCCAGAAGTTGAGGTTGATCTTAACTCCATCGGGAACAATGAACTCAGCGATGGGCACACGCAGCATTTCGACGCCTGCAATCTCGCAGAGCATTGCCTGGTGCTTACCGGGGATACCGAGAGCCTCATAATCCATTTCGCCGTTTCCATCGCGGTCATATACGATTGATACTGCGAGTTTACCGCCATCTTTTACGTATTTTGTGAATTCCGGAACATCGACATAGATGACATTATAGGGAGTGTCGTCATATTCGATGATTTCGCGGTCGCTGGGATTGGATGCGAAGTATGTGTATTGCATACGGGGAAGATACTCTGTAGCCGGGTTAGCGCCGTCAGCGCTTGCGTTGGAGTAGATACCGCCGTCAACCAGATAGAGATTCTTAGTCTGGTACTTCTTATCATTCTTGGCGAAGATTACCTTAGGCATGCTGAGGCCGCCATCGGGATATTCGCTCATCTTGATAGTCTGCTCCCAGATAGTGATACCCTTATTCTGCAGACCGAGTGATTTATACATTGGGTCTGCAGAGTTGAGGGGCTTCATATCCTGGCCGGGGAACGTGCCGTTCTTGATTGTAGCCTCTACGCCTTCCCAGTCGCCATCATTTGAGTGGAGGCCGAGGTCAGAATATGCATATACAGCCATTGTGCCGCCCCATTTTGCGCGGTCAACGAAGTAGACGGTCACTTCCTTATCTGTACCTGCAGGAGTGATCATCAGCATCGGGTTGCCGTTATTCCACTCGATGTAGACCTGCGCAGGATTGATGTGACCGGTGTACCAGATACCGCCATCTCCGTGATCTGCGTTAAGAGGAATATCGATGGTCTCTGCGTTGGAGTTGTAAGTCTTGTTGACTGCGTCAGTATAAGTAGCCGGACCGAAGTTCTTTTCAGTGCCATCAGCATACACGGCCTTGAACATGTACTTGCCTGTGGAGCCTGCGGGAGCTGTAAGCTGATTGCGGCTGACAGTGATAGTATTTGTCGGGATGTGGTACAGGATATTGAAAGATTCATTGGCGCCTGCGCCATTTACTTTCATCTGAGCCCCATCATTGCCGTCAAGAGATTTCGGAGTGTCAAGAGTAAGAGTACCCTGTGAATAATATTTCTTCTCGCCGCCATTCTGTACCATAATCTGGAAGCGAGTATTATGCAGAGGTACATTTTCGATTACGATATAGCCGTTCTTATTAGCGTTGCCGCCATAAGGAGAATTATCCCAGCCCGGACCTTCACCCTGCGCATAGACTTTATAAGATGAATAGTCATCTGCAGTGCCGCAAGATGCAAAATCGTAGGGATATAGAGTATATGTCTTAGAGTTGCCTGACTGAGGAATATCAATTCCATGTTCAGCGTCATTATCGAGGTAAATGACGAAGTGATCCGGAGCCTTAGTCTGCTCTGTGAAGGTCAGGATATAAGCATTCTCATACTTCTTATTGCGAAGCGTACCTGTGAAGTTAGTGCGGACGCGAACTACGAAGTCGTTGTTGGCGAGTTGATCGGTATTGATGATAGCCGGCTCCTGAGCATCGGAGTTAGTCAGAGTAACGTCGATGGTGTGGTTTATGGGGTCGAATGAGTTGGTGAAGCTGTAACTGTCACCGCTCGGAGTATCCAGATTATAAACCTGTCCTGTGCGACCTACGATCACAAACTGAGTGCCTTTAGGAAGGTCAGTATTATCATCAGCGAAGAAGTCATGCTCATAGATGCCGTCGCCCGAACGCTCCAGAATGAATAGATCGGGGCTTTCGTTAGCGATAGCAGCTTCGATTACTGTGAGCATATTGCCCTTGTGGACATTATTCGCAATCTCATCCGCTGAAAGACGATAGAGATACATCTGGTTGTCGCCGCTCATCCAGGCATCGTTGAGTACTACCTGACATTCATGCGTATTGAAATTCCAGATTACGTCATAACGGCTGTTGACAAGCCCCTGAGAATTAGGATCGATTGAGGTGGTCTGCATCGCCTCTCCTTTGGTCATCGCCGTAAACACGTATTTCTCACCGGGAGTGACAGTGCCCTTTGATGGGAGAGCCCAGTAGAGACGAGTGCCATCAGGAGAAAGAGTCTCAATACAGAAATTATCATAGCCGAGACGCAGACCATCGTAGATGATTTCATCTTCTGAAGTTGTGGTACGCTGACCGTTGTCTTTTGAGTACCACATATCATTCTCCTGATAGATATTCTGCGTAGTGTGAGAATAGGGGCCGTAGTGAGTAGTCACGAAATAGTTGGGATAGTCATTGCTGACAACTACGTCGTCGCCGGTATATTCTTCAATCCAGAATTGAGCGGGCTTGTTATTGCTGTCAAGTTTAACCTTGATAAGATAGTCAGTATCCTTATCAATGTTAAATTTAATTGATGCGCCGGCATTCACTTTAACCAAAGGAAGCCATTTGCTTCTATCTCCGGATCCCAATGTGTAGTTATTGTTGGGATCTGAAATGTTATATTGGAATTCGCGGTTATCATTACCCGGATTCGGGCCGACGTTGATACAGAAATATCCATCATTGTTCTGATAGAATCTCCAATGTCCGACGTAATACAGAACTTCCGTGTCTCCTTCCTTGACGATCTGAGTCTGGAAGCGGTTGGCAGCGCGGTTGGTAGGAGAGCCGAAATTATTCCATCCGCCTGTAGCGAAGTAGCCACGAAGATAAAGCTCTACGGGGACTTTACGGATTGTCACGAGACGCTCCGAGAAGTTAACGTAGACCTGATAGGAAGTGTTAGCCTCAAGGCCGTTAATGCGGCTTGCGGTTGCGTCGTTATTGACAGTGAAAGGTGCGTTGTTGCTATATTCGAAGACCGTAGCACTCCCGGAAAGAGAGTAAGTGATACCGGAGCCGTTGCCGAAGACTTCGTGGTCGGCAGTATCGGAAGCCTGAAGCCAGAGGTTGATATAGGTATTGGAGCCTGTATTGACCTCAAAGTTAGCTTGGCCGGCAGCTCCTAAAGATGAATGTTGAGCCTGGCCGTTGGATGTGCCGTTAGCCTGATAGTAGACACTATAGTTAGAGTTATCGGGAGTGACGGTGACCTTGTATTGACGAAGGTTGAAAGTCACCTCGTAAATCTTGCCTTCTGTGCCATCCACAACTCCGTCGAGTGCATAGTTTGGAGCATAACTCTTGTTGGCAAGAGTTGTCTCGGCGAATACGACACCTTTAGGCATCTCCTCCGGAAGAGTCTGAGAGGAAGTACCCAACTTATACCACGAGATTTTATTCGCGGTATCGTCATACACGCCCAAAGCAAACTTACCTGCGCCGATCTTCACGCCAGTCATAGTAGCGACAGAACCATTAGGGAGTTCCTCCATGGTAGAGATATCCCAGCCGTTCTCCTTTGAGGGCACGACGAGATATTGCGTGGCGAAAGAGCTGACAGGTACGGCACCGAAGACGAGCAGCGTCATCAGATACAGTAGTAGCTTTTTCATGTAAGTTAGTTTTTTTAGATTGTTAGTTAATGTTGTTAATTATTGTTATTAGGGATTGCGGAGTCGCTAATCTTTTTGATTAGAGCT
>JAIDYR010000085.1 GCA_029057985.1 Muribaculaceae bacterium
AAAGAATGCCGCCTGAATCTGCGAATTTTTACACAAAAAACAGAGACTGCCTAACTTTGCTTGTTAGACAGCCTCTTTTCTTATGTAATAAAATCGAATTCTAAGATTGGAGATTATTATCTTCCCTTCTGCATCGCTTGCATCTGGGAGGCAAGTGCTTTCATCTTGGCAGGACTCATCTTGGAAGCAGACGCCATCATCTTACGTGTCTGCTCGAACTGCTTGATGAATTTATTAAGTTCCTGAAGGCTCGTGCCGCTGCCCTTAGCTATGCGCCGGCGACGAGATGCGTCGATCACATCCGGATTCTGCCGCTCATAAGGAGTCATTGAGTTAATGATTGCCTCAATATTCTTGAAAGGATCATCGGGAATCTCTATATCCTTAATTGCCTTGCTGACACCGGGAATCATCGAAGCGACATTCTTCAGATCGCCCATCTTCTTTATCTGCTGAATCTGCTTGTAGAAGTCATCATAGTCGAATTTATTCTTCATCAACTTCACACGCAGTTTCTCCGCCTCTCTTTCATCGTAGGCATCCTGGAGCTTATTGACGAGTTCGACTATATCACCCATGCCGAGAATACGATCCGCCATACCCGTAGGATTGAAGACCTGGATATCCTCAAGTTTCTCGCCGATACCGACGAATTTTATGGGCTTGTCGACTGTGGAGCGTATAGATAGAGCCGCACCTCCGCGAGTATCGCCATCGAGTTTCGTAAGAATCACGCCATCAAAATCAAGCCGATCATTGAATGCCTTGGCGGTATTTACGGCATCCTGACCGGTCATCGAGTCGACGACAAAGAGAATCTCCTGAGGATTGACGGCTTTCTTTATATTGGCAATCTCAGTCATCATCTCCTCATCTACGGCCAGACGTCCGGCAGTATCTATGATCACAAGGTCAATGTTATTAGCCTTGGCATGAGAAATAGCATTCTGAGCAATCTGAACTACATCTTTATTGTCAGGCTCACTGTAAACCGGAACCTGAATGCTCTCTCCAAGTACCTTCAACTGCTCGATCGCAGCCGGACGATATACGTCGTCGGCCACCAGCAGAGGCTTCTTGCCCTGCTTCTTGAAATAAAGAGCGAGCTTCCCGGAGAATGTAGTTTTACCCGATCCCTGAAGACCCGACATGAGGATGACGGCCGGCTTGCCATTGACATTTATCGGAGCCTGCTTGCCGCCCATTAGTTCGGCAAGTTCATCATGCACGATCTTGATGATCATTTCCTTCGGCTTCACTGCAGTCAGAACCTTCTGACCAAGGGCCTTGCTTTTTACTTCCTTGATGAAGTCACTCGATATTTTATAGCTGACGTCGGCAGCTGTCAGCGCTCGTCGCACATCCTTCAGGGCACTGGAAATATTGATTTCCGTAATCTTACCCTCACCCTTAAGGTTTTTAAAGGAGCGCTCCAACGCTTCGGAAAGATTTTCAAACATTGTATATGCGGTATTTTTTTATTTTATCGTAAAAACGCGATCCGGGCCATAGGATCCGTGTGAAGATTAGGAGTAAACCTCGCGAATATGAATTCCGTAGGATCAGAGGCGATTGGTAGCAGTATCCGGGAAGATGACCGTCGGCTTGAATGTCCTGGCCTCTTCGGGAGTCATCTGGGCATAGCTCATGATGATTATGATATCTCCGGGCTGAGCCTTTCGGGCAGCCGCTCCGTTGAGACAGATGACTCCGCTCCCTTTCGGCCCAGCAATAACATAAGTATCGAGCCGCTCGCCGTTATTGTTATTTACTATGTATACTCTCTGACCCTCCATTATGCCCGCTGCCTCGAGCAGGGCGGAGTCAATCGTTATGCTGCCTATATAATTGAGATTCGCTTCGGTGACAGTCACTCGATGAATCTTCGATTGCATCATTTCGATAAGCATGGGATTTCTGCTTTATAGTGTTACTATCTTGAGAGAATTTTCTTAATATGGTCGACGCGTTTGGATATCCTCAGTATAGTGGGACGCCACATTCAGAAAGGTCTGTAGCAGATATTGTCGATCAATCGGACCTTACCGTTGAAGACAGTGATACATCCTTGCACGTCAGGAGACTCATCCCATTCCTCAATAGGGAGAAGCGTGCGGGCATCGACAATCTCGAAATATTCTACTTTCATTTCCGGGATAGCGTCAAGACGCTCTACGACACTATCGTGAGTGGCGCGTACGGAATGGGATTTTGAATACTCAACGCTATCGCTCAAAGCGGCATAGATTTCCGGTGCGCGACGTCGCTGGTCGGCCGAAAGAAGGGCATTGCGCGACGATAGAGCCAGACCATCGTCAGCTCGCTTGATCGGGCAGTCAATGATCTCCACGTCTATCCCTTCGGATTCCACCATATTCCTGATTACAGCTATCTGCTGGAAATCCTTCTGTCCGAAATAGGCGCGATTCGGACGCACGAGTTCGAAAAGGCGATTTACGACCTGGGCTACTCCCTGGAAATGACCCGGACGGAATTTACCTTCCATGACTTCGGCAGCTGAGCCAAGATTGAAATCTTTCTTAACCTCTACCTCCTCAGGATACATTTCCCCGACTGAAGGGACGAAGACGGCTGAGACTCCGGCTTTGGCAAGAAGTTCTATGTCCGCTTCCTCCGTACGGGGATACGTACGCAGGTCATCGGGATTATTGAATTGCGTCGGATTGACAAACACTGATACGATAGAACATTCATTTTCCCCGACCGCGCGCTCTACGAGCGAGAGATGCCCTTCATGAAGAGCTCCCATCGTCGGCACGAAGCCTATCGTCTGATGTTGATTCTTGCGTGCCGCAACATACTGCGTAAGCTCGGCGACACTGCGTATGATCTGCATTTTAATTACAATTTATCCGGTCGACCGGCGACCGGGGGTTGCTGCTTTTAAAATACAAAATTACAAAAAACATGCCAATCTCGCAATTTTCAACCCAGGAAGTTGATAGCTTTATAATTTCTATGTTAATTATTGTCATTTTTCCTTCTCTTTAACCTTCATTGACTGCATATGTCGATTTTTTTTAGTAATTTTGCATTTCAATATACACTCTGACTTCAGGCTCTCTGATTGTCAAGAGCCAAATGATAGACTTAGATTAATAAAAAATGGCAGTAAAAAAGATACTTTTCGTCAACCAGGAAATCCACCCTTATCTCCCGGCCAACGAAATTTCCTCCCTCAATAAGACCCTTCCGCAATCACTCCACGGAAAAGGTTATGAAGTGAGAACCTTCATGCCCAAATTCGGCTCAGTCAATGAGCGCCGGAATCAGCTCCATGAAGTTATACGCCTGAGCGGCCTAAATATTGAAATCAACGATAATGACCATCCTTTGATCCTCAAAGTCGCTTCAATGCAGCCCGCAAGAATCCAGGTCTACTTTATCGACAATGACGATTATTTCACCAAACTTGACTCTGACATCGACGTCTTCGGTTCGAATCGGGAAGACAACGACGAACGCGCCATCTATTTTGCGCGTGGCACTATGGAGACCGTCAAGAAACTTCGATGGGAACCGGAATTTGTCCAGATATCAGGTTGGATCTCGGCTTTGTCGCCTGCCTATATGCGGCTGATGACTAAGTCCGACGGATTGTTTGAAAATTCCAAGATCATATATTGCGTGGAGCCCCACAATCCGGATTTGGCTCCCTTTAATCCGGAGATCCTTCGCAAACTTAAAGAAGATGGAATCGACCCCGAATACGCGGATAAATTCGCTGACGAAAAGTTTGATGTCAATACTCTCCATAAAATGGCCATTGAGCTTTCCCACGGCGTAGTATTCCTTACCGACGAGCCGGATCCGGAAATTCTGGCATTTGTAGAGGAAAAAGGAATTCCTTACATCACCAAGGAAACCGCCCAGAAAGGGAAACCCGAATTTATCGAACTTTACGCAAAAATCGCTGAGAGCAAATAATCCACGATACTCACTTAGGCATACCACGTTACCATGAATCTACGTCAGTCCTCCATTCGCCTTGCGCTTCCCGTAATGGCTATCCTCACTCTCGCTTCGTGCGAAGACGAAGTCAGCCCGATCGGGGGATCTCTCGTCAATAATGAAGTGCAGATACATATCGACTCCACCGTCTTTAAAATCCCTGCAAAATGCGTCTATGCCGATTATGTAGATGCCCGCTCCATATATACTCAACTCGGCCGAATATCAATCGACGAATACGGAACTTTGCAATCCGACTATGTCACCCAACTTCTCGCAGCAGGCGGACTTAATGTGCCTGATTCAATTGGAGTAGACAGAGTGGACTCTACCAAACTTGTCATCACTGTCCCCCGAAAAAATATAATCGGCGACTCCCTTGCACCTCAGCAGCTGACCGTCTACCGATTGACCAAGGGACTCCCTTCCGACATCAAAAGCTCTTTCAATCCCGAAGGTTATTATAATGCCTCTCAACCGATCAATTCTAAAAATTATATCCTCTCCAGCATCAACCTCTCGGATTCAGCCTTCTTCAAAAATAAGAATGTCGCGATCAACGTCAATCTTCCGAAGCAATGGGGTCGGGATGCTTTCAATGCCTATAGAAGCAATAATACAGATATATTCCAATGGCCGCAGGCTTTCTGCAAGGAATTCCCGGGATTATACGTCAAGTCATCATTCGGTCGGGGTGCTATAGCCAATGTAGCTTCGACAAAGGTCATGATCTATTATCATTATTATGCAATTAAGACTGTAATAGAGAATGATGAAGCTGTAAAGAAGCAGGTAGTGGTCAAAGATTCAGTAGCCCTTTTCTCTTCAGCCCCGGAAGTAATAGGGAGTTCGCTTTTCAGATTTACCCCCTCTGCTTCTCTAAAGGCTCTTGCGGAAGGAGGCCATAACATCATTACCGCTCCCCTCGGATATACTGTTGATATTACTTTCCCTGCCAACGAACTTCTCGGACAATACTGGGCAGCCGAGCAGAATCTATCGGTCATCAATAATCTGACCATGACCTTGCCGGCGACAGCCGTAGCTAATTCCTATGGTCTGCTTCCCCCACCCGAACTCCTTATGATTAAGAAATCGGAAATCGAATCCTTCTTCGCCGAAGGAAAGATCCCTGATGATCTTTCATCTTTCAGAGGTACTTATAATTCCTCTAAAGGGCGATATGAATTCTCCTCTATGCGTAAATATATCGTCAAGCTGCTCGAACTCAATGGAAGCCTCAAACCCGAAGACCTGGAATTTACTCTTTTGCCGGTCAATATAGAAACAGAAACAGTGACCCAATCAGACGGCTCCAAGATCACTTATGTGACCTCATGCACCCCATATCTGAAGAATCCTGCAATGACCGAGATCTTCACTGACAGGGCCGGCATCGTCTTCACTTATACACGCCAATTGATCAAATAATATGAATATTATCGACGGAAAACTCATGGCAACCCGCCTCAAAGAGGAGATTGCCGAGGAAGTAAGGATTATGGTAGAAGCCGGAGAGCGTCCGCCGCATCTGGTAGCTGTCATCGTCGGCCATGACGGAGGTTCAGAGGCCTACGTAGCCAACAAGGAAAAGAATTGTCAGGCCGTAGGATTCAAATCTACTAATCTCAGATTCGAAGAAAATATCTCTGAAGAGGATTTACTTAAGGAAATTAAGAAACTCAATGAAGATGACGATGTTGACGGAATTATCATCCAGCTTCCCCTCCCGCGTCATATTGACGCGCAGAAAATCAATGAGGCACTGGACTATCATAAGGATGTCGATGGCTTCCATCCGATAAATGTTGGTCGGATGGCTCTCGGTCTTCCTGCTTTCCGTCCGGCTACTCCCTCCGGAATCATAGAGTTACTACGTCGATATGACATTCCGACAAAAGGTCGGCAAGCGGTAGTCCTCGGAAGAAGTAATATCGTCGGCAAGCCTATCGCCACGATGCTAATGCAGAAAGGCTACCCCGGAGACTGCACTGTGACTGTATGCCACTCTTCTACGCCGGATATCAAAGAGCAATGCCTGAAAGCTGATATAATCGTATCCGCGCTCGGTGTTCCGGGATTCGTTAAAAAAGATATGATTAAACCCGGAGCGACCGTTATCGATGTCGGGACGACCAGAGTGCCTGATCCATCGCGTAAAAGCGGCTCAAGACTTGCCGGAGATGTCGACTTTGATGAAGTAGCCGACCTTTGCGAATGGATAACTCCTGTACCCGGAGGAGTAGGACCGATGACAAATTGCATTCTTATGAAGAATACTCTTGCTGCCCGACGTCGCCAATTCCCGGATTGAACACTCATATATAAATTAAGAGGCTGTCTAACAAGCAAAGTTAGGCAGTCTCTGTTTTTTGTGTAAAAATTCGCAGATTCAGGCGGCATTCTTT
>JAIDYR010000086.1 GCA_029057985.1 Muribaculaceae bacterium
CAGCTTCTGATCTTAAGCCCGTTATTGATGAGTTGGACGAGATGCGATCAACTGTAGAGACTCTGAAAGAAATTTCACAGCCAATGTTTCAAGGCAGACACTATCTGACTGACTCTGCTTTATGCCGAAGACTTAATATCTGCAAGCGTACACTTGCCATTTATAGGGCTAACGGTGTTTTGGGATACTATAATCTTCCCGGAAAAATCCTCTATTCTGACTCTGATGTTGAAGCCTTCCTCCAACGGCACTATTTACCTCCGTTCCATTAAATTACAATTCGCCCCGACTGATGTTTGTGCATTGGTCGGGGTGATAACTTTTGATCGAGAAATTTATTTTTGATTATATATCGTACTAACTTTGCAGTCTAAATGATATCATTATGGATTTAGCATTAGAAAAGAAAGCCCATGTGTTCCGTCTGCCGACATATTTACTCGACAGGCTTAAGGAACTTGCTGCTAAAGATCGCAGAAGTCTTAACAACTATGTAGAAGGCATACTTTTGTATGCAGTGTGTCATGAACCCAATGAGATCACAAAAGCATCTTATGAAGAGGCTAAAGCAGGTAAACTTGAAGGCCCGATTGACACTTCAAGTGTAGAGGCCATGCTTAAATCAATGGGTTTGCCATAACGATACGATCAACATCGGAATAGCTCCACTCTAATCAAGCCTTGCTACGAGGCCTCCCGGACTTTTTGACTCGATCTCAAAATATCACCGCGGCGAGCTAGTTATCTTGTAAGTAAAATAGAAAAGTTGCTGAAGAGGTCAGCGACTTTTCTATAGATTTTTGTGTGGTCCCACTAGGGCTTGAAGCTTGGACCCATAGCCAAAAATGAACCATGTGAGTCTGTTGCTCTATCCCTAAAAAAGAAAGGTCGCTGTTTATTTCAGCGACCTTTTTATTTAGGTGGTCCCACTAGGGCTTGAACCTAGGACCCACAGCCAAAATAAGAACCATGTGAGTCTGTTGCTCTAACCCTAAAAAAGAAAGGACGCTGTTTATTTCAGCGACCTTTTTATTTGTGTGGTCCCACTAGAGCTTGAAGCTTGGGCCCACAGCCAAAAATGGACCATGTGAGTCTGTTGCTCTACCCCCTAAAAAAGAAAGGTAGCTGTTTATTTCAGCGACCTTTTTATTTGGGTGGTCCCACTAGGGCTTGAACCTAGGACCCACAGATTATGAGTCTGTTGCTCTAACCAACTGAGCTATAGGACCGGGATTTCGGATTGGTCGGCGTTTGAAAGAATTGTCGTCTATGACGGCATCTTCGCTGCCTGCCAGAAATCTTTGCGATTGCAAAGTTACGGATTTTTTTTTGATTGGGCAAGATTGATGATGTTTTTTTATAGATTTTTTTCGTTTTTTTGTTGAAATGTATATAAATGTGGATTTTGAGAGGGTTGGATAGGGTTGATTTGAAGTTTTTTTAGTAATTTTGCAGTCGGAAAAGCAGGTGGCGAGTACGTTCGCCGATCAAGTCTGCCGGGAATAGGTCGCAGGTGGCTTCAGGCAGATGGTAAATTGGTCGCTGTCGGCCACTCTTTCTTAAGATAAAAAAGACTGACTCACGATGCAAACGATTCGAAATGCCCGGCTCATCCTTGAAGATGGCACGGTTTTTAATGGCAAGTCGTTTGGCTATCCCGGTGCTGCAAGCGGCGAGGTCGTGTTCAACACGGCCATGACAGGCTACCCGGAGAGCCTTACGGACCCTTCCTACGAAGGGCAGATATTAGTAACTACATATCCCATTCTTGGCAACTACGGCGTTCCCCCGCGTCGCGAGAAGGATGATGTCAGCGAGTATTATGAATCCGATCATATTCATGCGCGTGCGATAATCGCTCAAGACTACAGTTGGCAACATTCCCATTGGCAGGCGGATCGTTCGCTGGCTCAATGGCTGGAGGAGGAGAAAATTCCGGGAATTTTCGATATCGATACGAGGGCTCTTACGAAACTTTTGCGCGAGAAAGGCTCCATGTTGGGCAAGATCGTCGTCGAGGGAGCGGAGGAGCCTGATTTTTATGATCCCAATAAGGAGAATCTCGTAGCGAAGGTCTCCTGTAAGGAAGTAGAGGTTCATGGAGAAGGAGAGAAGAAAGTCGTTTTGGTCGATTGCGGAGTAAAGCATAATATCATCCGCTGTCTGACCCGGCGCGGACTGCAAGTCATACGTGTGCCTTGGGATTATGACTTCAACACTATCGAATGTGACGGTATCTTCATATCCAATGGCCCCGGCAATCCCGACCTTGTCGACGTTACTGTCGACAATCTTCGTAAGGCCCTCGAAGGCGACAAGCCGATTTGCGGCATCTGCATGGGAAATCAGCTTCTCTCCAGAGCAGCCGGAGCCAAGACGTTCAAGCTGAAATATGGTCATCGCAGTCATAATCAGCCGGTGCGTCGCGTCGGTAGCGACAAATGCTTCGTTACTTCGCAGAATCATGGCTTCGCTGTCGATGACAAGACCCTTCCCGAAGATTGGGAACCGCTCTTCGTCAATATGAATGATTTTACCAATGAAGGCATCCGTCATAAATCCAAGCCTTTCTTCTCAGCCCAGTTTCATCCCGAGGCTTCTTCGGGTCCGAAGGATACCGAGTTCCTATTCGATGAGTTTGTAGCACTTCTCTGATTCTCTCATCCTCAAATATAAAGATATCAATGGCAACAGTCAATCAAAATCATAATGCCACTCCTGCCGGCACGCAGGAAGAGGCTGCATATAAAGTACCATCGTTTCTGACTCCCCGCGGCGATAATCCCAATCTCGACAAGAGCATCCGAAAGGTGCTTTTGCTTGGTTCGGGCGCACTTAAGATCGGTGAGGCCGGCGAGTTTGACTATTCCGGATCGCAGGCTCTCAAGGCCATGAAGGAGGAAGGCATAGAGACCGTCCTGATCAATCCCAACATAGCCACTGTCCAGACCTCGGAGGGATTTGCCGATAAGATTTACTTCCTTCCGGTCACTCCGGAGTTCGTGGAGCGTGTTATCGAAAAAGAACGCCCTGATGGTATTCTGCTGGCATTCGGCGGACAGACGGCCCTTAACTGCGGCGTGAAACTTTACGAATCCGGCACACTCGAAAAATATGGTGTCAAGGTGCTCGGCACTCCCGTGCAGGCTATCATTGACACGGAAGACCGCGAACTTTTCGTTAAGAAGCTTGATGAAATCGGAGTCAAGACCATCAAGAGTGAGGCCGTAGAAAGTATAGGCGCCGCTATTGAAGCAGCAGAGCGTCTCGGCTATCCCGTAATCGTGCGTGCGGCTTACGCCTTAGGCGGTCTGGGATCGGGCTTCTGCGATAATGAAGAAGAGCTCCGCGCCTTGACTGAGAAAGCGTTGTCGTTCTCGCCGCAGGTGCTTGTAGAGAAATCCCTGAAAGGATGGAAAGAGGTGGAGTATGAGGTGGTGCGCGACCGCTTCGACAATTGTATTACCGTCTGCAATATGGAGAATTTCGATCCTCTGGGTATCCATACCGGAGAGAGTATCGTAGTAGCTCCCTCGCAGACCCTTACCAATGAAGACTATCATTATCTTCGCAAACTTGCCATCAAGATTATACGTCATATTGGCATCGTAGGCGAATGTAATGTCCAATATGCTTTCGATCCCGAGTCAATGGATTATCGCGTCATCGAGGTAAATGCCCGTCTGAGCCGATCTTCTGCTCTGGCCTCGAAGGCTACGGGTTATCCCCTGGCTTTCGTAGCGGCTAAGCTCGGATTGGGATACGGCCTTTTTGACCTTAGAAATTCAGTGACTAAAGACACTTCGGCATTCTTCGAGCCGGCCCTTGACTACTGCGTAGTGAAACTTCCCCGTTGGGACCTCGGCAAATTCCACGGCGTACGCCGTGAGATCGGCAGTTCGATGAAATCCGTCGGCGAAGTGATGGCTATAGGCCGCACATTCGAAGAGGCCATGCAAAAGGGCCTTCGAATGATTGGTCGCGGAATGCACGGTTTCACCGAAAACAAGGCTATAAAAGTCGATAATATAGATGCCTCCCTTGCCGAACCGACCGACAATCGCATCTTCGTGATCTCGGAAGCAATGAAACGAGGCTATAGCGTAGACCGCATCCATGAGTTGACAAAAATCGACCGTTGGTTTCTGCATAAACTCAACAACATCATGCAGACTTCACGAGAGATCGAGAAATACGACTCTCTCGAAGACCTTCCCGATGAACTTCTGCGTCTGGCAAAACAGCAGGGCTTCAGTGATTTCCAGATCGCGCGCGGCATTTTCAAGGATCGAGAGGATGATGCTCCCGAGAATCTCTCCCTTCGCGTGCGCAATCATCGCAAGAGCCGCGGAATAACTCCGGTCGTCAAGCAGATTGATACCCTTGCAGCCGAGTATCCCGCGCAGACCAACTATCTATATATCACTTATAACGGTTCGACCAATGACGTCAATTTCCTCCATGACCATCGCTCAATTGTGGTTCTCGGTTCGGGAGCTTACCGCATCGGTTCGTCGGTAGAGTTCGACTGGTGTTCGGTCAACGCTCTTATGACTGTCAAGAAAGAGGGTTGGCGCTCAGTCATGATCAACTATAATCCGGAGACGGTGTCTACAGATTATGATATGTGTGACCGGCTATATTTTGACGAGCTCACTTTCGAGCGTGTCATGGATATCCTTGATCTGGAACAACCCCACGGGACAATTCTCAGTGTCGGCGGGCAGATCCCAAATAATCTTGCAATGCGTCTTGATGCAGAGGGGGTCAACATCCTCGGCACGTCGGCCAAGAGTATTGACAATGCCGAAGACCGTCATAAATTTTCGTCAATGCTCGACGAACTTGGCATCGACCAGCCTCGTTGGCAGGAATTGACATCCATGGAAGATATCGATAAATTCATAGAGGAGGTAGGGTTCCCCGTGCTGGTTCGCCCGAGCTATGTCTTATCAGGCGCCGCTATGAATGTCTGCTCCAATGAAGAGGAATTACATCGTTTCCTGCGTCTGGCCGCCAACGTCTCCAAGCAACATCCCGTTGTAGTCAGCGAATTCATTCAGAATGCCAAGGAAATAGAGATGGATGCCGTAGCCCAGAACGGAGAGATAAAGGCTTATGCGATTTCCGAGCATATAGAGTTTGCAGGCGTCCACTCCGGAGATGCCACAATCCAGTTCCCCCCGCAGAAATTGTATGTCGAGACAATGCGCCGCATAAAGAAAGTCTCCGGGCAGATCGCGAAGGCTCTCAATATTTCCGGACCGTTTAATATCCAATTCCTCGCAAAGAATAACGATATTAAGGTCATCGAGTGCAACCTGCGCGCGTCACGCTCCTTCCCCTTCGTCAGCAAAGTGTTGAAGATCAACTTTATCGATTTGGCTACAAAGGTGATGCTTGGACTTCCGGTTGAAAAACCCAATAAGTCAGCGTTTGATCTGGATTACGTCGGCATTAAGGCTTCGCAATTTTCATTCTCCCGACTGCAGGGTTCCGATCCGGTGCTTGGCGTCGATATGAGTTCTACAGGAGAGGTCGGATGTCTGGGTCAGGATACCGGTGAAGCTGTCCTTAAAGCAATGCTGGCTGTCGGGCATCGCATTCCGAAGCGTGGCATCCTGCTTTCTACCGGCTCGGCCCGCCATAAAGCTGCTCTGCTTGCTTCGGCTCAGCTCCTTCATAAAAACGGATATACCATCTACGCTACCCGCGGCACCCATGCTTTCCTGAGTGAGAATGGAATTCCGGCCGTGAGAGTTTACATGCCCTCACAGCCCGACGGCCATCCCCAGGTACTCGACCTGCTCCATTCGAAAGATATAGACCTTGTCGTCAACATACCGAAGAACCTTACTCCTAAGGAGCTGAGTGATGGATATAAGGTGCGTCGTGCGGCGATCGACCTCAATATCCCGCTGCTGACCAATACGCGTCTTGCAGAAGCCTTCATCAGTGCCTTTACATCTTTGAATCCCAACGAGATCGAGATTCGCGCCTGGGATGAATATTAATAAGGACTGTAACATGCAGATGACTTTGGAAGAGCGGTATCGACTCCTGCGTCAGGAGTTGACGCCGCTCTTCGGCGTCGGGGAAGCCACCTCGATTGCCAGATTGATATTTCATGCCCTTAAAGGATGGGACACGACCGGATTGGTCGTGCATGCTCCCGACATGCTTTCACCGTTCATACTCTCCCGGATTGATGAGATTGTGAAGAGACTCAAAGCCGGAGAGCCTATACAGTATATACTTGGAGAGGGACGTTTCTACGGAATGACTCTAAAGGTTACTCCCGCGACCTTGATCCCGCGTCAGGAGACGGAAGAGTTAGTGGAATTAATAGTTAATGAGGCGGAAGACAGATCCGATCTTCGCGTCCTCGATGTCGGGACCGGCAGCGGAGCTATAGCGATAGCATTGAGCCGCAATCTGCGTTTTCCGGAGGTGACAGCCATTGATATCTCGAAAGATGCATTGGAAGTCGCAGAAGAGAATGCGAGGATTCTCCATGCCCGGGTACGCTTTATTCAAAAGGATATATTCGACTGGGAGCCGGCCTCTCATTCCCTGGATGTCATCGTCAGTAATCCGCCGTATATATGCGATAATGAGAAGTCGGATATGGAACGAAATGTGCTTGAATATGAGCCTCACGAGGCTTTGTTTGTGCCTGACGAAGCTCCTCTTTTATTTTATCGAAGAATTGCGGATATCGGTTGCGATGCTCTCGTCGAGGGGGGCAGTATCTACTTCGAGATTAACCCCTTGTATGCCGATGATCTGCGCGGGATGTTGGAGCAAAAGGGATATGAAGATGTGAGATTGATTGATGATATTTCCCACAAGAAGAGATTTGCTGCGGCAATCCTTAGGAGAAATATTTAGGGGAAATGAAGAAGACCGATAAAAAAGTGGATCATAAAGAGCGTAGTCCGATTTCGGCCGAGGCCATGAAGCTTCGGTTGGCAGGACTTTGCGCGCGCAGTGAGCAATGCGAATATGACCTGCGTCAGAAAATCTTCAAAGCCGGCCTTTCAGGATCGGAGTCGGATGAAATAATCGGCTTCCTGAGGACTAACCGCTATCTTGACGAGGAGCGCTATGCGGCTGCCTATACACGCGACAAGGTACGCTTCGCAGGTTGGGGACGACGAAAGATCCGTCAGGGCCTGAGTGCAAAGCGAGTGTCATCCGCTGCTATTGACCGCGCTATTGATTCCATTGATTCCAAAGAATATATCGCCGCTCTTAAGCGAGCCGGGATCGCCAAAGCCCGCAGTATCAATATCTCATCGCCGGAAGACCGCGCAAAATTCTATCGTCACCTCGCCTCACGTGGCTTTGAGATGGAGCTTATCCATAAACTTGCAGACGCTATCATTGCCAAACTCGGCAATAAATAAGTAAATAGAATCTCTCAGGTGCAATAGTCTGATAAACGTTGATTTGTCTTATGCTGACGGCATTGTTCGACTTTATATTTCCTCCAGTCTGTCACATATGTGGCGATAAACTCCTGCACTCCGAACGTTTTCTGTGCCACAGATGTATCTCGGAGTTACCCCGCACACGCTACCATATAATGCCTGACAATCCCACGGAAATGCGTTTCGCCGGCAAATTCCGGTTCGAACGTGCGACAAGTCACTTCTTTTATGCCCCGGGCAATCATGTGGCAGCGTTGATACATGATTTCAAATATCGTAATTATCCTTCTTTGGCTCGTCATCTGGGAACTGTCGTAGGCAGCGAACTTCTTGCATCGGGATGGCTGAGTGATATAGATTTCGTATGCCCGATACCGTTGCATTGGTGGAAATATACTTCCCGGGGATATAATCAGGCAGAAGAGTTCGCGCGTGGAATAAGTCGCATCGCGGATATCGATCTGAGCCTTGAATTGAAGTCGACGCGCCCGCATAGGACCCAGACTTCTTTCAGTCATTCCGATCGCTTTAAGAACGTCAGGGGAATCTTCCGTCTGAGTCATCCCGAGCGCTACGCCGGCAAGACAATTCTGCTTGTGGATGATGTCTGCACGACCGGAGCCACGCTGACATCCGCTGCAGAGACAATTCAAGCCGCTCAGCCTGATGTAAAGATAGTCTTGCTGACTATGGCTGTGACATTTTAGAGCCGGTTTACTAAAGAATGTTAACGAGAAACTGCACAGATTTTGAGGCAGTTTCGATTTTTGAAGAAGGAGCGATGTGGGCATCGCGACTGATGAAAAGAGCGAAAATGGCCAAAATATGGGCGTTTTATCGTTGATATTCTATCAAAATGATATTTTAACAGTTCTTAGTAAACAGGCTCTTAATACAACTCCATAAAACATCTCCTCCGCAAAAAATAATCAAAAAATCGGTAAAGAATGATTGAAGTATCGTGGAGATTTATTAATTTTGTAATTTACCGAACCGATGTCCTGTCGGTCGCTCTCCTTTATTATGTCGGACGCAGGACGTCATAAATCGATTTATTTATGAAAAAGCCTCATAAACTCTTAGCTGAAAAACTCTTGCACATCAGCGCAATTAAGTTGCAGCCTGAATCTCCCTTTGTATGGGCTTCAGGTTGGAACTCCCCGATATATACCGACAATCGGGTGGCTCTGTCATATCCCGACGTTCGCAATTTTATTAAGGTGGAATTGGCACGCAATATCCTCGAACATTTCCCGGAGGCTAATGCAATAGCAGGCGTCGCAACGGGAGCTATTGCCATTGGAGCGATAGTCGCCGACGTATTGGGCCTTCCATATGTCTATGTGCGTTCGACTCCGAAAGATCATGGCCTTGAGAATATGATAGAGGGCAATCTGAAGCCCGGCTCGAAGGTTGTGGTGATCGATGATCTCATCTCTACCGCTACGTCGTCGTTGAAGGCCGTGGAAGCTGTGGAGATGGCAGGCTGCGATGCGGTCGGAATGGCCTGCATATTTAACTTCGAATTCCCTGAAGCCGTAAAACGCATTTCCGACAGCAATCTGTCGCTCGCCTCTCTGCTGACTTACAGTGAGATGCTTGAGGTCGCTTCAGATATCGATTATATAACTCCCAGCGAACTTGAGACTCTTCAGCAATGGCGTGAGGACCCCTCCGCCTGGACTCCTGAAAGTTTCTAATGACTTTTTTTACTTTTTTTTATATCCTCACTTGGCTTAATACTCAACATTATGACTTATAAATCCTCGGGTCGCCTTATCGCAGCTCCTGCGCAGGCTGTCTTTGACAAACTATCCAATCTGGAAGGCCTGAAGAATATCATAGCGAATATCCCCGACAGCGCAGTGCCCGACGACAAGCGTGAACTTCTCGACGGAGTAAAAGTGACTGCTGACAGCATCAGCTTTCCTGCTGGCCCGGTAGGGGAGATAACCCTTCAGGTATGCGAGCGGGTAGCTCCGACCTTGATCCGTCTTGAGGGCGTAGGGACTCCCGTGGCTCTCTCCATGTCGCTCGAAATAGCTATTCTTAGCGAGGCGTCATGCGAAGCATGCGTGGCAATAGATATAGATATTCCCAAGATGATGGCTCCTATGATCGGCGGAACTATTCAGAAGATGGCTGATCAATTTGCCGACGTCCTGGAGAAGCTTAACTATGATTAAGAGGCTCCCCGGGGTGACAACCGAAAATCACGGTCGGGAGAGGAACGTCAAAAAGAATCTGAAAAACTCTGACAGGAGTTCGGATATATGCGGCCTGATTTTACTCGGATTGCTGCTGATTCTTAATATCTCCTGCCAATCGTTGAATGACAGTCGGATCCCCTCAATGCCGGTCAATATAAATCTTTCGGACAGAGGAATGTGGAGTGCCTACGGAGTAAGCGGCTTCGGAGACTTTAATTATTTTGTCTTTCGGACCGGATCGGCGCGCGAACCTGCCGGATTCCCTTATGTCGACACTTCGGCCACAGGCTTCGGCGGAGTGTTGCTAATAGAGGGAGTCGATCCATTCTCCGGAGATGCAGGGTGTCCTCTGGCATATGATCTGTCATGCCCGGTTGAGAAATCGCCTACGGTACGCGTCGGGATTGATCCGAAGACCTATGAGGCTGTCTGTCCGGTCTGCGATTCTCATTATAATGTGACTACCGGGGCCGGAGCTCCTACTGTCGGCGAAGCTGTGACGCTTCATTATGGTTTGCGTCGCTACTATTGCCATATTACTTCACTCGGCGGCTACATCATCAACGACCGGCCTTAGGCAAAATCGGGCCTTACAACCGATTATCAGTATAACCCCATAGTTGGAAAAGTGACTCCGATAGAATCGATATTTTATATGATATGGCGTGGGCTTGCCATCGGAATGTTGATATCCGCTCCGATGGGTCCCGTCGGTATATTATGCATTCAGCGTACCCTCGATAAAGGTCGTAAAGCAGGATTCTATACCGGCATAGGAGCCGCCATATCCGATCTTTTCTACTGTCTGCTGACGGGATTCGGTCTTTCTTTTATCGAAGATTTCCTGAATGAAAACCAGAATGTCATCCAGCTTGTAGGCAGTCTCGTACTCATTGCTTTCAGCGTCTATTTATTCAAGAAAAATCCCTCATCGTCGCTTCGCCGCCCATTGCCTCAGGAAGTGTCAGTCAAAAAGAATATACTCGGAGGATTTCTCTTTACATTCTCTAATCCCCTTATTATTTTTCTGATAATCGGACTGTTTGCCCGGTTTAACTTTACTGCTCCCGAGATAAAGGGAGGGTTCTATGCAGTAGGTTATCTTTTCATTATCCTGGGCGCCTTGGGATGGTGGTATGGAGTGACTTATCTGATAGACAAGGTCAGAGCGAAGTTCAATATGAAGTCGATGAAGAAGATGAATATCGTGATAGGCGTCGTAATTCTCGCATTTGCATGTGTCGGTATAGTCAGTAGTCTGATCGGGCTTTTTTCTACCGATGCATCCGCTCGCCGTTATTCTCCGGCTCTGAGGGTGGAGCGAGCTGAAAAAGATGAGGTTTCTTATTCGCGTTTTGTCAATTCTTCAGACATTGACAAGGAAATAATTCTATATGATACTGCCGGGATTTCTTCTATAGAGGGGGGAAATGGCAGCGAGGGTTTTATACTTGACTTCAAACTTCGTAATAATGCCTGTCATCCTTCGAAGAAATTCCGTTATCTTATGGCCGATGGCCGGACGGGAGCAGTTGCCAATCCTCCATGGGGAATATATTTCAGAGATGAGAATGGGGAAGAGATGACGGTTATGATCCATTGTATAGAGTATTCGGATTCTCCTATTTCTTCCCGGACTGCATTAAGCATAGAAGCCTCTCTGCCGGGAGGCTTTTCGTTTTCCCGGATTCTGGATTCGGGTGCCGATATGACGTCAGGACCCAATCATTTTAGATTTTCAAGGAATCATGGTGAAGGCTTGACGCTGCGCATAGGAAATCGGACGCTATGCGCCCCGATATCATTTCAGTCTGAAGGAAGAGAAGACAGATTCGGCAGCCTGGCAGAAGTGGGACTCGTGTTGACTCCGGCAGCTGATGTGAGTATCGGCAGAGAAATGCTGAAGCTGGCCGTCTCTCCCGGAGAGCGCACGACGGAATTTCTACCTGAAGATATATCTTACCGGATAGTACATTCCTCCGATCCCTTGGAAGGGAGATGGAGCTTGTTTGATTATAGTTTGGAAGAAGATTATCTGAGGTTGGGTGGAGAATATGAGGTAGCTATAATAGGTAATGAATCAGGTGAATATGAAATACTCTATCTCTCTGGAGCAAGGATAGCGGGCGCTGCATGGAGTGAAGGGATGCTTAAGGGACGAATGAAGCGAGGTCCTGCCGACGGAGTATACGATGCAGAATGGTATGACGCTGAAGGATTGAAACTCCCTACGTCGGTGAGGGCCCAGCTTGAAGGCAACTTTTTGACATTCCATTTCCCGCGCCAACAATCGCAGGTTCGTTTTGTCCGGCAGCCGTATTAGATTCCGTTTTATAAAACGGGCTCTTAACGTAGCGAAAGACGATAGACTTTTGACCCCCGGCTGCCGATGACAAGGGTATTGCCGATTACTACGGGAGATGATTCGAAGTTAGCGCCTATTTTTTGACTAGAAATTATTTTACCTTCCCGGCCATTGATGATATAGCCATTTCCGGAGCAGTCGAAAGTGACTATAATCTGGTCTCCTTCAGGAGTCATGAATCCTACCGGGGATGACCACGCATAATGCTTCAGAGGAATGGAATATCGGATTTTGCCTGAAGCTTTCTCAATTGCTATGAAGGAGCCGTTCTGGCCTTTGAGATTATGCACAACATTTGTAAAAATAAGATCTTTGCAATTGCCGGCTCCAAGCAGGGGGGTAGAGTAGAATCCACCGTCGAAATGCTTCTCGCCTACATTGGCGCGTTGAGCCGGAGTCTCGTTGAGCCATACGCGTTCTCCAGTCAGTCCGTTGAGCTTAACGAAATGCGCGGTAGTGACTCCGGAATGCTCAACTTCGCAACTCGCATAGATGAAGGGTGTCTCTCCTTCCATTTCGATGACCGGAGTCGCATCTATATCGTCAGGGAGCTTATAATGCCAGACGGGTTGCAGAGTGTTGAGGTTCCAACAGATGACATTCCCTCGGTTGTCGCCCGTATAGCCATAGTTGCGGCATACGGCCATTGAAGACTCTATCCCCGGAGCTAATCCCTGCACATGATACCGGGCAGCCGAATGCAATTTGAGTGTGCCCGGACTGACAATATATTTGTACAGAACTCCATTTTCCCCCGGGCGGAAGAGAAATTGCCCGACGCGTATTGCCGAGGAATCGTAAGCATGCCAATGCCTGGGTGCTTTAGGATCAGGTCCGAATTCATGAGTAATCTCGCTTTTGAAAAGATCTATGACCAAAGCGCGGACCGGAAACTGCTCTGTCGCTACCCCTTGGCCGACATATAGATTCCCATTAAATGTAGGATCAATGGATATAGTGCCTTTAATGGGATTGCCGGTATATATAGCAGGACGAGTCGCCTGCCCTGTTTCGTAATTTATAAAACAAACATCCCCGCAAAGCGAACCTACTATTATCTCTCTTGCAGCAGATGTAATGCCGGCCTCCCGGAATCTTTTCAGAGTGGAATCGGGCCATTCGACGTAAAGCGGTTGTCCGGTCCAGCCGGTGCCTCCTCCCCATGTGCCGTATTTAGTCGGTTTGTAATCTTCGCGCGTCTTGAATTCCCAATCGATATTAAATGAAGAGGGGATAGAATCTATTTTTCCTCCGAAATTTGCATCGCGCGCTTCATTTTTTCGAAAGGTGAGAGTGCCGGGAGCGTGGGAATAAAGATCTTTAAGCGTGGTGAGTTTTCCGTCGGTGGAGTCTTGCCGATCTATAACGACGTTTACGTCTTGTGCAGACGGGAATATGGTGTCAGGAAAAGGTGAAAGGGCAGCTTCCCGCTGAGCCTCTGCGATTGAATCCCTGCGCAGGCTGTCGGAAGTGATCGTTGAAGAATCTCCGGCGCCGGAGTTGCCCGATGAGCATGATGCGGTAAAAGCCAAAAGGAGTGCCGTGAGAATATTAATAGAGTTTTCCCGGAGTGTCATAGAAGAATTTAAGGAAGTTGTGACGGTTGAGTATGCGTGCTGAAAATTCCGAAACTTTAGAATGTCGGTTTCTGCGGGTGCAAAGATAACTAAAGTTGATGAGATACCAAAATACAAATTCATGTATTAGTGGTTCATATTGTCCAATTATGCCCCGTATATTATAAAGGATGCCCCGGATCCCTTAATAGAAAGATCCGGGGCATTATATATTATTTTATTATTGCTTTAAATATCTGATTGCCGAAGGAATTTATTTAGCCTTTACAGTGCCGCCGTTACGACGTTTCTTGCTGCTGTTGTTCTTGGCATAGGTCTTTTTTGCAGAGGTCTTCTTTGTAGTCTTTGCGTAGTTGGAAGACGCCGCGCGACTCTTGGAATGGTTCAGACCGCTATATGCGTGTAGAGAAGCAGCCGTAATATCGAATGTCGGAGATATGGGGCGGCCGGCGTCGTTGAGTGAGTGGGAGAGCAGCCAGTCGTAGCTTTCATCGAGGTAGAAGAAGCGGGCAGGTTGGGAATGGTTCATTCCCGGTACTCGGTCGTAGTGCAGACGGGGAGCCTTTGCATTAGCGGCTTTCATTTTGCTGACAACCTTGTCGCTCTCGGAGATAGAGACGGAGCGGTCGGCAGTGCCGTGGACAATCCAGAGAGGCACGTCGTTGAGGGCAGGGATATTCTTGTGAGTGCCGCCTCCGCAGAATGACATTGCAGCTGCAATCTGATCGGGATAGGCTGCGGCTACATCGATTGCGCCATATCCACCGAGACTCATGCCGAGGACATAGATCCGGGAATTATCGACATTCTTATTCTGACGAACCCAGTCGACAACTTTCATTACTTTTGCAGGATTCCATGCGCCTCCGGGATTCTGCGGAGCTACTACGAAAGCGTCGATAGAGCGTCCTTTTTCGATTGCGCTGATAGTGCCATAGCGTTTTACCCGGTTGAGGTCATTGCCGCAGAGTGAAGCTCCGTGAAGGAAAATGACCACCGGCTTTGCCACTTCTTTCGAAGCGCCATCCGGTTCATAAAACCAGAAATTGTAGCCGTCCTTTACGACGCCTTGTTTTGCTTCAATTTTAGATGCGAAAAGAGAGGAGGGGATGAGAAGGGATACAATAGCAAGGAGAGAGAAAATGAAAGTCTTCATTATATCGTTATTTTTAATTATCGATTGGAAATGATGTATGGGTTATATACTGAAAGTTTCGCAAGCGAAACTTAACTTAAATAAGTAGTAAGAAGAAATTAAGCAGCGTGATCCGCTCTTGATTTCGTATGCAAAATTAATACAAAAATCTCTCGTTTCCAAACGCTAACTGCTGAAATAAAACAAATTAACACTGCATTAATGAATTTTAACACTTTTTCTGCACACTTCACATTGAGAGTGTGCAATCCTCGGAGCTTCAAGATACTCAGACCCGCACCGTTGCCTTCTGTGAGAGCGCCGATGCGGGTCTTATAAATATCATCTCGTTATCCGGGTTTCATCCCTGTGCTTTCAAGATGTAAATCCTCCGCTTGCTATATGTAAAGTATAACTTGCTATTTATATCTGTCATCTAAATTAATTATGACTCGAAGTAATTGCAATTTCGGCTTTGCGGGGGGCAAAGAAATGGTTGACGATCTGGGAGATTGCACCATCGCCGGTGACGTTACACGCTGTGCCGAAAGAGTCCATGGCGATGTAGAGTGCTATCATCAGGGCTTGATTGCTTTCGGTGAATCCTAACATCCCTGCGAGAACTCCCAGGGCTGCCATGATGCATCCTCCGGGCACTCCGGGAGCCGCTACCATCGATATGCCTAACATGCAGATAAATCCGATGAACATCTCCGGACTATAAGGCATCCCTTCCATTATCATCAGGGCTACGGCGCATGCCGTGATTTTCATGCAGCTCCCTGCCATGTGGATTGTAGCGCAGAGAGGTACTGTAAATCCTGCTACATCCTCGCTGACCCCCATCTTTATGCATTGACGCAAAGTGACGGGAATTGTAGCCGCTGAAGATTGCGTCCCCAATGCTGTGAAATATGCCGGCAACATCGTCATGAGCATTCGCAGGGGATTCTTGCGCACGAAGAGCGCTGCGATAATGTATTGAGTCAGCAGCAAAATAATATGCATTGCAAAGATAACACCGATAATCTTTGCGAAAGCAGTCAGCACGCCGGCTACTTCGCCCGTCATGGTCATGTCGAGAAAAATGCCGAATATGTAGATTGGGAGCAGAGGAATGATGACCTTGCCGATAGCCATGCTGACTATGTCGCGAAATTCGGAGAAGAGACGCTGCAGGGTAGGAGTCTTGAGGTAAGCCATGCAGATGCCGACCAGAAAGGAGAACACCAATGCTGTCATAACATCCATCATAGCAGGAATCTTGACCGTGAAGTATGGGGTAAGTGACGAAGTTTCGGAGGATAAAGCATTCCCGATTGATGAGTCCTTGGGAGAAATGAGCGAGGGGAAGGTGGCATCGCTTACAAAGAAGGCAAAGAGTCCGCCTCCGACTGTAGAGATATAAGCGAGCACGACTGTCAGCAGGAGCATCTTCCCGGCTTTATTCCCGACTTCAGAGATTGCCGGAGCTACGAATCCGATAATAATCAACGGGATCAGAAAGCCAAGGAATTGGCTGAAAATGGAGTTGAAAGTCAAGAAAAGGCGAGCTCCTGCATCAGGCATAATAAAGCCCGCGCCGATGCCGAGTGCTATAGCCCCGAGTATTTGCCAGAGTAAAGGAAATTTCATGGTATTATAACTACAGTTGCAATTGTCAGAAAATCAAACTTCCAATGACTGCAAAATTAATATAAATAGTTGAGATTATCAAATACCCTGGCCGTAGATGGGCTTCAGATTTATCTAATATTGAGTTAATTTAGTTCTTCTATTCTGATATTATGGCTATATTATTGACATATTCAGAGAATCCTACCTTACCGTCTTTTACAATGGAGGATTGTCCGGTATAAAGTTCTTTTAATTCTGTTCCGTCCGGAAAAATTCCGACTACAGGAATGTATTCATCCGGCTGCGGTCTGAGACGGATTAAGATCTTGTCATTCTCGTCATATCGGAGGCATGAATGAGTGTCGAGCGTTGTCTGAGATCCTGTAGCGATAACGGGGTTCTCTTTCCTGATCTTGCCTAAAGTCTGAAAATGCTTGAGAAGTCGTGAGTCCATAGAATTCCAGTTCATGTCGGAGCGGAAAGCTTGATTACTATCTCCATTCAGTCGGGCATCACTTAATCCGCGGCCGGATTCATCGCCATAAAAGATTTGAGCAATCCCCGGCGCAAGAAGTAGAGTCGTGGCGCAATCTATCATATTCTCAGGATCAGCGTCCCTATGATAAGAATTATTGAGATAGCTAAAAGGATGCCAATCCCGATGTGTCAGCAGGCTATCTGAATATGCTTGCCAAGTATATACTATGCCATCCAGGTCGCCATGCTTTGGGAAGTAGAAATTCACCATGCTCGAGAATCCTGCTTCGGCATATTCAGGTTTATAATCAATGGAAGCCCCTTCCATATCTCCGGTCATATAGAACTTATCAGTCCAATCGCCCCCGGGTCTGCCTGCATTTTTTTTACGCCAATTTTGCAGTGCGAAGTTGCAGGCCTCATTGAGTTCCTTCCAGCGGTTAATCCTTGTATTCTCTACGATATCACATCTGAAACCGTCGATTCCGAATTCCTCCACCCATGAGGCAATCCAAGCGATTACGTATTGTAGAGGACTCCATTTATGATCAGCCCTGAGTTTTCTGGCCGATGGATTGACCCATGCATCATTAGAGTTTGCCTCCATTTTCCATTTCTTCTTGAGAAAGGGAGGAATCTTGACGGGATTAGTATTTTCATCCTTATAATCCGGCATCCCATAAAGAGTAGCTTCCAGAGGATTCCTTTCATCCCAATTCTCATCGGGCATTCTAATCCACTCCCTGTCATACCATCCTTTCCATTTATTTCTCCCCTCAAAGAAAGTATCGAAATTCCATTCCCGGATGTGTTCGGCTGCCTGCTCGCGAGTCAGTCCTGTATTGGCAAATCCATATTGGACAGCATCGAGTAAAGTAGGATATCCCGGATCGTTGAGATTAGCTCCGAGCATAACTCTGATTCCTTGACTATGAAGGGTATCTACGAGTTCTCTAAATTCCTCAATAGTGCCGAAATTCTTATCTATCTGAGTATAATCGAGTGGATAATAGCCGTGATAACCATAGTGCGGAAAATCATTGATTGCTCCGCTCCCTGACATCCAGCCATGAATTTGCTCATAGACGTCCGTCATCCATACGACATCAACCCCAAGTTTGGAAAAGTAACCATCTTTGGCTTTCTGAAGCATACCCTTGAGATCGCCCCCATGAAAAGTAGCTGCATTCAAGCGCTCCGATCCATAATCAGTCTTTCTGCCGTAGTTTTGATTATTAGTAGTATCTCCGTCGCAAAATCTGTCGGTGATGACAAAATATACGGTTGCTCCCTTCCATTTGAAAGGTTCTGCTCCATAGATTGCGGGAATCGTGCAGAAGAAGAAAAGTAGAATAAATAAATAATGTTTTTTCATTGCAAGATTATTTTTCTTGCAAAATTATCAATGCCGCGGAGATTTAGCAATACTGATTTATAACCAGTCCTATTCATTCGAGGCTTCATTAGCTGCTTCATAAAAGCCCCATGGACTCGGCTGCAGTTATGGCCTCAATCAAATTCCCCACGCTTAGTTTCTCTATGATATTCTGTCTGTGTCGATTGACTGTGTGTACACTAATACCAAGCATATCAGCTATCTGCTTGCTGACCTTTCCCTCCTTGATAAGCTTCATTATTTCCTTTTCGCGTCGGGTCAATATGAGAGATCGTTTTTCTCTAAATGAGAGAGGAATGACTTCACCTGTAAGGTTATTTTTAATGGCGGGCGATATGTCATTAAATGGGGTTAGGGGAGATCCTAATTGATACGTACAAAGGATAAGCCATATTTTCCCCAGAGGAGACGGACATATTATTTGAGTGGTATTATTCACTATGATGAAGTCTGATCCTCCGGTAAGCATGCGTAATCTGCAGGTGGCTTGAAAATTGGTCTTTTCTTTTCCGGAGAGAGAATTTATATACTTGAAGAATTCATATTCAAGCATGCGTTTTTCCACTAAATCCTCAGGATGGATCTTTAAATAAATCATATCTTCGTCCGAGGAATTGTAGACTTCTGCGCAAGGGGAGTCTTTTACAATTCCCAATAGTTGACCCAAAGCCCCGATGTATAGATATGAGCAATCGGAAGATGCATCTGTAATTACCGCGCATCCTTTACTCATAATTACGAATCCTTCAGCAAGCGATCTGCATTTTTCGATATCCTGAATATCAAGTTTCTCTCTTCCGAGATTCTGTGATTCATAAATTGAGTTTAGTTCTTTGCGGAGAATGTCCATTTACTATACGGATATCAATGTCTTATGGTTGGGGATTATGTATGATTTCCCGGGTAAATAACGTTCAGAAATTCATTTTCGAAATTGGGAGTAAAAATGTCTTTTCCTATATTCTTTATAATATCTTCTATTGTCCAGAATCTCCCTCCGTCAAGTTCTTCTGACGGAATTACTTCCTCATCAATTGTAGTCTTGAAGGTATTGACAAGTTCTCGTTCCCGGTCAGATTCAAATACATAAGTTTTGACTGATACCGGTCGGAAATCTGCGATATTTAACTCTTCCTTGGCTTCCCGGCGTAAAGCAATTTCGACATTTTCTCCAAGATTGATATGTCCGCCTACCGCGGTGTCCCATTTCCCGGGTTGAATATCTTTCCAATCAGGACGTTTCTGCAGGTAAAGTTGTCCCCGGGAATTAAAAACATGTAGATGCACAACCGGATGAAGAAGTTTGCTACCGTTGTGACATTCTCCACGAGTGGCAGCCCCTATGATATTTCCGCATTCATCTACTAACGGAAACATTTCCTCTGAGTTATCTTTCATGATTTTCATTTTTAGAAGTGATCATCTTAGCATCTTTTATCGAGTCTCGATTGCAGGCTTAAGTATTTCAAAATTAAGAGCTTCTTCTATTTTGACAATAGTCGCTATAGAGAGGTTTTCGCGCCCTTTTAATACTTTTGATATGTATTGCTGACTGCATCCCATCTTCTCTGCCAGTGATTTCTGGTTGAGACCAATTTCTTCCATGCGGTCAAGAATCTTCATTGCAATATGCTGCGAATAGCGTAACCATGATTTGTTAGTAAGACGCCACTCTGCCTTCTCACGCCACTTTGAGGGTTCGTCGCTCTTATGTGCTTCTAACTTTGATATGATTTCTTCCTTGGTTTTCATAGCATTCTCCTTTCTCAACTCAATTCTTTTAGATAATCATTGAAAGAATCCAAATCTATTATATCCTGATTTAACAAATAATTCCTCACTTTCTCCATTCGAGCCAATTCTACCAATGTATGCTCTCTTTCCTGCATCGTGCGTGTCAATTTGATGGCTCCACCTGTGATGACGTAGATGCCAGGATCAAGTTTAATAGCATAGATACGTAACCATGAGGAGTGGCGATGGGTATTTTTCAGACGGGCCTTTTCCTTACCAAGAATTATCTCTGATGTTCGACTATTCTCCAAGGGACGAAAGATCTCATCGAGATTTGCAGCCGGAGAAATATCCATTATCAGACACTGAAGTCTTTCACTATCCTCAATAGTATCATAGATTGCTTGGTTCACATCTGTTATCTTGAAGTACGAAGCCAAATCTACAATATTCTCTTTAAAGAATGCACGAAGCCATGCTACATCATTCCATTGGTCGAGAATGGTGTCAAGCACGTTATCCAGACAGTTATCATATCTGACCGCCCAAAGATTTCCATTATCCGTTATTCTGTCAAATTTCATATTCTGTATACTGGATTTTAATACCACCTTGCAAATATAAGAAATCTTTTTCAATTAAACAACCCTTGAGTTGTATAGGTTCGCTTGAGAAGAAATCTCGTTATAGAGTTAGGTTGGGAGATACGGAAAGTCCGGGAAGATGGACGTCAGCGGCGTTCGTAGCGCACGAAGCGGAAGGGAGGGGTATTTTCGGATTGGAGAGGGGATTCTTGCTTGGTAAGATGCCATTCTTCGGGATCAATAGTCGGGAAATGAGTGTCGGCATCTTCGACAGAAGCATCAATCTCGGTCAGTTCGATAGCTGACGCCCGATCTATGGTTGCGGCGTATATGTGTCCTCCTCCGATTACGAAGGCTTCTTTACCAAGGCGTTCGGCTTCTGCCTCCGCTGCATCAATTGCGTCATCGAGATTAGATAAAACCATGACGCGGTCACTGACGTCTTCCCCTTTGGCATTCACCGGATGATAGTCGGATTGCCTGCTGATTACTATATTGAGGCGTCCCGGCAAAGGTCGGAAGGGTAGAGATTCCCATGTAGCGCGCCCCATGATTACGGGCGCTCCCATCGTGACGGCCTTGAAATGCTTAAGGTCGTCGGGGATGTGCCAAAGAAGTTGGCCTTGTCGGCCTATGGCGCCGTCTTTGGCTACGGCTGCGATCAGAGTCAACATGCGCTTGGCTTGATGCGCTTAAAGCACGAAGCCAAGCGCAGTTAATAATTGATAAATAATAGTTTAGTTCTTTACAATATATAATCTAAATATAGACTTATACGGAGACTTTCCCTTTGATCGGAGGGTAGGGGTCGTAGTCTTCGAGGGTAAAATCTTCGTATTTGAAGTCGAAGATGGATTTGACGTCGGGGTTGAGGCACATTCGGGGCAGAGGGCGCGGAGTGCGGGAAAGTTGCTCTTTTACCTGCTCCAGATGATTGCGATAGATATGCACGTCGCCGAAAGTATGGATAAATTCACCGGGTTGCAGACCGCATACCTGGGCCATCATCATGCAGAGCAATGCGTAGGATGCGATGTTGAATGGAACTCCAAGGAATGAATCCGCGCTGCGCTGATATAACTGTAGTGATAGTCGGCCATCAGCGACATAGAACTGGAAAAAGGCATGGCAGGGGGGCAGATTCATATTGTCAAGATCAGCGACATTCCAGGCGCTGACTATGATCCGGCGGGAATCGGGATTTGTCTTTATCTGCTCTACTACTTCGGATATCTGGTCGATAAACTTGCCATCATATCCCGGCCAGGAACGCCATTGATAACCATAGATATGGCCGAGATCGCCGTCGGGATCTGCCCATTCATTCCAGATTCGGACTCCGTTTTCCTGAAGATATCTGACATTGGTATCTCCTTTAAGAAACCATAGCAGTTCATGAATGATGCTTTTTAGATGCACTTTCTTTGTCGTCAGCAGTGGAAATCCGTCGGCAAGATCGAATCGCATCTGATAGCCGAAAGTGGAGATAGTTCCGGTCCCGGTACGGTCATCTTTCTGATGGCCTACAGATAGGATATGTCGCAGTAAATCTTGGTATTGCTTCATGGCGCTTGGGAATTGGCGCGTTAGCGCATTGCAGTTGAAAATAAAATCAGACAGTTCGGCTTCGGGCGCATCACGCAGTTAAAATTGAGTGCGTCCCGGATATGCTTTCAAGGCTTCTTCGAGCACCTTGAGGGCTTTTGCAAGATCCTCCTTGCAGAGGACGTAAGCAAGTCTGACTTCATTCTTGCCACGTCCGGGTGACGTATAGAATCCTGATGCGGGAGCCATGAATATGGTCGCTCCATCGTAACTGAATTCGTTGAGACACCACTCGCAAAACTTGTCGGCGTCATCTACCGGAAGGGATGCTACGGTATAAAAAGCTCCCATAGGGATTGGAGAATAGCATCCCGGTATACGATTGATGCCATCAACGAGGAAGTTGCGGCGCTCTACATACTCAGTATATGTCTGCAACATATACTCCGGTGAAGCATCGATCGAAGCCTCGGCTACTATTTGTCCTAAAAGGGGAGGTGAGAGACGGGCCTGGCAGAATTTCATTACATTCTTGCGAAGGGCTTCATTCTTAGTTATAAGCGCGCCGATTCTGATGCCACATTCATTATATCTCTTCGAGACGGAATCTATCAAGACAACCTGATTCTCTATTCCGGGGAGATGAAAAGCCGAGATATATGGTGCGCCCGTATAACAGAATTCGCGATAGACCTCATCGGAGAAGAGCCAAAGATTGTGTTTCTTTACAAGATCGCGAATCTGCAGCATCTCTTTCATGGTGTAAAGATATCCTGTCGGATTATTAGGGTTGCAGATCAGAATCCCTTTGGTCCTGGGAGTTATTAATTTCTCAAACTCCTCGACAGGGGGCAATGCGAATCCTGAATCTATGGTCGAAGGGATCGTGACTATCTTTGCTCCTGCAGAGATTGCAAACGCCATGTAGTTGGCATAAGCCGGCTCGGGCACGATGATTTCATCTCCCGGATCCAGGCAGGCCATAAACGCGAAGAGCACGGCCTCGGACCCTCCGGAAGTAACGATTATGTCATCTACCGCGACGTCGATATTGAAACGCGAATAATATTCCTGCAGCTTCTTGCGCAGCGACAGCAACCCTTCGGAAGGAGAATACTCAAGAACCTTGCGGTCGATATGTTGTAAGGCCTCGAAGGCTTGAGGAGGCGTGGGCAGATCGGGTTGGCCTATGTTAAGGCGATAGACCTTAAGTCCTCGTTCGACGGCGCGGTTAGCCAGAGGAACAAGGCGACGTATTGGGGAAGCCGGCATTATTTCGCCGCGTTGAGATACTGTCATGAGTTTAAAAATTAAAATGGATGGCCGGACAAATTGGCCGACCATCCAAACTATTAATCATTCATGAAGAACTCTTCTACTGACAAGAGTACTTGTACAGAAAGTGGGACTCGAACCCACACGGCCGGTAAGGGCCAGGGGATTTTAAGTCCCCAGTGTCTACCATTCCACCATTTCTGCGCCTTATATGCAATCGATATCCGCCTCTGCGGCTCCTTGCACTCGCAAAGTTACAAAAAAATCCTAATGTCTACAAATTTTAGCCCCTTTCGACATGATAAAGATTGACAAAACGATTAAAATTAACAAATATTAGCAATTGTGAATATAACTTAATATTTTACTGCAAATAACATGCAGTGAATGACGCTAATTTTGCGATAAAGTCATTCCGGACGGGATATTTTCCGCCAATTAACTAAATCAGGATGCTTATGTTTGGAAATAATTATCGTAGTCATTATCCTTCGCAATATATCCGTAAGGGTGACAGAATATACGTAAGAATCGAACAGGGACGTCAGACCGTGCTGGAATTCTCAGTGGAGAATGTCGATGATTATACCTCGCTGATTGGGGAAATCCGATATGCAGGGAGTAAACTCAAGGGACTGGCCAATGTATTTATCCGCAATCATAGCAGAGGCTGGAGCGAGACGCGCCCGCTGATGTTCTATCAAGGAATGCCGGCTCCGCGTCGATCGATGCTTCGCGGCAAAGTCCGGAGTGAGGGATTGCGTCGAAATATGAGTCTGTCATGCAGTGGTATGCTTGCTCCATGGGAGACGCATTAACATTTTGTGGGATGTGGCTTAATATCCTACGTGTCAATGGTTACCTGCGAGAAGCATCACCCTCGAAATGATCATGGATTGAAGAGATCCTTATTGTAGAAGTCAAGAATCTCATTAGCCGACTGGAGGGCCAGCCGTGCTTTGCAATTTGGATCAATCTCCAGAGCGGCCAGATAATCGTTGATTGCTTTGGCACGCTCTCCTGCACCGAAATGCTTCATGCCTCGTAGGGTCAGCGCATCGGTAGATTTTGGATTTTCGTTCAAATAGTCTGTGATAGTGGCGATCGCTTCCTCATAGGGGAGCATCGCCACCTTTTCTTTCAATTCTTCAAATGTCATATTCAATTCAAAGTAAGAGAGCAGAGCGCTTTATGCTCGGTTTAAATAAAAATGGTTAACGGGGTCTTAATGCGCGGAGTCTGAATCCTCTTATATAAGTTGGATTCTCTCGGCATTTACCGGATGATGGATGAAGAGTTCTGCGAGTTGATTGAATTTCGAGGTGTTTTCAGTAGTCAGGAACTTCAGTTGGCCCCCTTTTGAGCATTTCTGCTCCATTTCGGGATGGCGTTGCAGATAATCGGCGAGACTTTCAGCCACGAGTTTCCCTTGCGGAATGATATTGACCTTTTCCGGCATAGCGGCGCGGATTTTATCGTAGAGAATGGGGTAGTGGGTGCATCCGAGTAGCAGAGTGTCGATTTCGGGATCGCGCTGCATAACCTCACGACAATATTTTTCGACAAAATAGTCAGCACCGGGGCCGTGGGCTTCATTATTTTCAATCAATGGCACCCACATCGGGCAAGCTACTTCCGTAATTGTGATTTCCGGAAACAATTTCTTTGTCTCTATCGAATAAGAGTGGGATTTTATAGTGCCCGGGGTAGCCACGACTCCGACGTGGCCTGATTCCGATAACTTCCCTATAGCTTCGACAGAGGGGATAATGACTCCCAGGACTCTTCGGGAGGGATCGATTCCCGGGAGATCGCATTGCTGTATGGAGCGAAGCGCTTTGGCAGAGGCCGTATTGCAGGCGAGGATTACCAGATTGCAACCTCGCTCGAAAAGGAAGCGTACAGCCTGCAGGGTGAAGTCATATATGACTTCGAAACTCCTTGATCCATAAGGAGCCCGGGCATTATCACCGAGATAAAGATAATCATAATCCGGGAGCAGATGATGGATTTCGTTGAGAATTGTCAGTCCGCCATATCCGGAGTCAAAGATGCCTATTGGTCCGCGCATGTCGTAGATGACAAATCGCGGCGGCTGAAAGGCCGCCGCGATTTGTATTATTAGAGGATTTGGATTTTTAATTAAGAGCGACCCTGTCGCAATTCGGTAAGAGTTAGTCTAACCGGAAAAAAGGGTATTCGCGGTCTGATTACTTAATGCCGAGTTTAGTCTTTACAAGAGGAGTGACGTCCTCAACCGGAGCGCTGTAATAGAATGTCAGCTGGGGATCTATGCCCTGAATGAGGCTGAAGTTGCCTTCCTTGCCTACTGACTGGATAGCGTCCTGAACTTTCTGATAGATAGGAGCCATCAACTCGGCCTGCTGTTTCTGCATCTCCTGCACGATCTGCTGCTCGAATTGCTGGAGTTTCTGCTGGTTGTCGACGAAAGCCTGAGTTTTGTTCTTGCGGATGAGCTCGGGCACGTCTTCCTTCATATTATTGAGCTCCTCGTACTGCTTCTGAAGTTCTGCCTGCAGAGAGTTGTACTGTGTTTCATACTTGCTCTGGGTTTCCTGAAGTTTTTTCTGGGCTTCAGTGACCTCCGGCATAGAGCTGAGGAGAGCGTTGGTGTCGACCAGACCTACCTTGAGAGTCTGTGCGGAAGCCGCCATGCTGAATACGACGGCGAGCATCAAAAGGATTTTCTTTAACATATCTGTTGGTAAAATTTAAATTGTCATTTGGAATAGCCGAGCTTTGCAAGCACATCGTTGCTGACATCTATACGCGGAGAGGCGAAGACTATGCTTTGTGAGGAAGCGCGGTCGAATATGACCTGATATCCTTTTTCTTCCGATACTGCCTTGACGGCATTATACACGTCCTCCTGAATCGGCTTCATAAGCGACTGACGCTTCTTGTAAAGTTCTCCTTCGGGACCAAAATATTTGTAGCGGAGGTCGGTCACTTCCTTCTCTTTTGTTACGATAGCTTCTTCGCGTTTTTTCTTCTGGTCGTCTGTCAGATAGACCTGATCGCCCTGATAATTCTTAAACATGGTCTCAGCTTCTTTAGCGAGTTCGGTGATCTCCTTTTCCCATCGCTGGGAGACCTGGTTGAGCTGTTCGTTGGCCATTTCATAGGCCGGGACGTTGCGGAGTATGTAATCCATGTCGACCAGAGCAAATTTCTGGGCGTTTGCGCCGAATGAAGCGGCGAGGGCTATGATAACTGTGATAAAGATTTTTCTCATATTCATATGTTCTTGGATGATTCTGTTTCTTTAGAAACATTTAATCCGCCAATGGTTTAAAACCTCCGATGTAATAACGTCGCAGAATATTAGTTTAGTGTTTAAATCAGGATTATTATAGTCCTGATATATCACGGGAGCGCTCAGGCAGGCTTCTCTTTAATTCGGGGTTAGAATTCCTGGCCGAGAACGAAGTGAAGCTGGCTTCCACCGCGGCGACCCCATACTTTGTCGAAGCCGTAGCCCCAGTCGATACCGAGCAAGCCAAGCATCGAGAGATAGACGCGGACGCCAACACCGGCCGAACGCTTAAGATTGAATGGAGCGAATTGCTCTGTAGTGGTCCAGCAGTTGCCCGCTTCGGCGAACGCCAGGGCGTAGATTGTGGTGGAGGGTTGGAGCATGAAGGGGAAATGGAGTTCGAAAGTAAACTTACCGTAGGCGTAGCCCTCGCTGCCCCATGGTGTAAACTGGCCGTTATCGTATCCTCGCATGGAGACAGTCTCCGTGGCGTAGGTATAGTTGCCCGACATTCCGTCGCCGCCGAAATAGAAAGTCTCGAAGGGTGTTCGGATATGCTTATTGTAGGATCCGAGCAGAGCAAAGTCGGCACGCGTCATCAGTACGAGAGTCCATTGTCCGTCAGGATCTGTCAGAGGTGTGAAAGTCTTGCTCTTGAACTTGACTTTCCAATATTCAATCCATTTGTAGAGCTGGGCCTTGGCCGGCTCAGAATTAAGAGTGTTGGCTTCATAAGCGAGATGAGCCCAATTCTTATGCTGGAAAGTAGATACGGGCGGAGTCAGGGTAACATCGATTGAGAATTGCGAGCCGCGACGGGTATAGAGCGGGTTGTCGATGCTCGTGCGCGACAGGCTCAGTCCGAGCGTGAGGGCGTTTGAAACGCCGTTGTGCATGTAATACAGGTATTCCCAATTCTTAAGATAATACCAGCGATATGCAAGGGTGGCCTGGAAAGTGAAGTAATCGTCGGGCCAGGTCAGTCGGGTTCCGAAACCGAGGCTGACGCCTGCCATTTGGAGCACCTTATTGGGGTCGTAGGCATTCTGGTAGGCATAGGTGCCATAATTTGTGCCGTGAGAGCCCTGATAGTAAAGAGAATTCAGATAGCCATTGCTCCAGGCGTCATTATAATAAGCGGAGTTGATGCCTGTGGAACGGCTGTAATCGACGGCGAATGACAGAGAGTTAGGACGCTTTCCTCCGACCCATGGATCGAAGAAGGAGAGACTGTAGCTCTGGAAGTATTTCGCGTTGGTCTGGGCGGAAATTGAGAATGTCTGTCCGTCACCGCGAGGGATGATGCCTTTATAACTCGATGGATTGAAGAGATTCTTCAGTGAGAAGTTTGAGAAGGATAGGGCTACCTGACCTGTGACGCCCGTCTGTCCCCATCCGAACGACAACTGCACCTTGTCGTTGGCCTTGGATTCAAGATCGAAGACTATATCGACTGTGCCATCGTTTTCATTTGGCTCGGGATTTATGCCCATAGTCTCAGGGTTGAAGTGGCCTGATGCCGCGATTTCGCGTGCGGAGCGCATGAGGTCGGATTTTGAAAAGAGGTCGCCCGGTCGCATGCGGAGTTCTCGGCGGATGACCTTTTCATAGAGCTGGTCGTTGCCGTTGATGACGATTCGGTTGATACGAGCCTGCTGTCCTTCATGAAGTCGCATCTGCAGGGCTACGCTGTCGCCTTTCACGTTTTCTTCGATGGGGATAAGCTGGAAGAAGAGATAGCCGTTGTCGAGATAGAGGTTGGAGACGGCGTCCTCATCATCGCGGGTGCGTTTCTCAAGGAGTTTCTGATTATATACGTCGCCGGGATAGATTCCGAGAAGCTGATTGAGGGTTTCGGTCGGATAAACTGTATTTCCGACCCAGGTAATGTCGCTTATATAGTATTTTTTGCCTTCATCGACTTTCAGATAGACGTCGACTTTATCCTCATCGTATGGGACAACGGAATCGCTGACGAGTTTGGCATCGCGGTATCCAAGTTCGTTGTATTTTTCTATAATACGCTTTTTATCATCGGCAAAATCCTGATCCACAAATTTTTTCTGTTTGAAGAGATTCAGGAGGTTGCCGTTTTCGTTGGTCTTTTTCATAGCCCTCTTCACGCGATTGTCGGAAAGGACCTCGTTGCCGTCGACGTAGATTTTATGGACCTTGACCTTATTCTTTCTGTCGACATTAACGGTGATGATTTCTTGATTGTCCTTGGATAGATCGGGCTGCTGGATAACCTGCACCTTCGCATTCTTGAATCCTTTTGCAGAGTAATATTTCTCTACGATTGACTTTACGCGGGCAATTATATTGGGAGTGATCTGCTGGCCTTCGACCATTCCGAGGCGCTCGGTCAGATCTTTCTTTTCTCCGCCTTTAACTCCGGCGAATTTCAATTCCGACATGCGCGGTTGCTGGCGCAGAGCGATATCAAGCCATACCTTGTCGCCTACGCGCTTTGTCACGGAGATCTGCACTTTTGAGTATAAGCCCTGACGCCAGAAGCGCTTCACGGCATTGGATATGGCGTCGCCCGGAATATCTATTTTTTCTCCTACATTGAGACCTGAATATCCGATGATGACGTAGTCTTCGACATGATTGACGCCACTGACGGATATGCCGGCTATTTCATAAGAATGGGGGATAGGAGAATAGATGATTTCCGGATTATAGATAGTGTCGCCCGGCGCTTCCTGTGCATATAGAGCGAAAGGCAGGAGCGTCAGAATAGACAATAAGATACGGAACTTTATGGAGATTGCCATGGATGCTGGTTAGAGATATGAATCTTAAAAATTAGAGTCCGGATCATTCTGGACCTGGGCGCTTGTCTTGCCGAAACGCCGTTCGCGATTCTGGAAATCGAGAATGGCCTCGGCGTAGGTCGTCTTATGGAAGTCGGGCCATAGGACCGGAGTAAAATATAGTTCGCTGTAAGCGATCTGCCAGAGCAGGAAATTGGATATTCTTTCCTCTCCTCCGGTGCGAATAAGCAGGTCCGGGTCGGGAACTCCGACAGTATCAAGATTTTGCGATATGAGCTCTTCGGAAATATCTTCCGGATTTATTACTCCCTGGGCGGCCTGAGCGGCAAGACGGCGGGCTGCCTCGGTTATTTCCCAGCGTGATGAATAGCTGAGACACATCAGCAGGGTGAGGCCCGAACAATGGGCCGTAGCTTTCTCCGCATTGAGCAGGCGTTGACGCGCATCGGCGGGGATACGGGGAATATCTCCTACGAGTCGGATTTTGACATTATTACGGATCAAGTCAGGGAGTTCGCGTTCGATGGCCCATCCGATGAGATACATCAGGGTGTCGACCTCATGTTGCGGCCGATTCCAATTCTCGGTCGAGAAAGCATAGAGTGTCAGATATTCTATGCCCATATCGGAAGAAAATTCGACGGCGCGGTGTACGGCCGACACGCCTTCGGCATGGCCGTCGCTGCGCGGGCGACCCCTCAGGTTGGCCCAACGCCCGTTGCCATCCATGATTATGGCTACGTGCCGAGGGATTCTTTCAGGGTCTATTTTTGCTATAAGGTCGTCGAGAGTATTCATTGACGATGGTTTTATCTTTTATCTGTTGTCGGGTCAATCCTTATAATGACAGACCGCGCAACGTTTGGAAAATTCGTAACTAATGGTGAATGTAAGAGTAGAATACCAATCGGTATTTTTGGCAAAAGAACTCTTGATTCCCATCGGATCGCTCAGCATCTCTCCGTCCAGGCGGTCGGTGAAGACCTTTTTCATAAGGAATTCCAGACCGATATTAAGCCGGCGGTTGACCTTGAATTTTGCACCTATACCGAAAGGTAATGTAAATCCGGCGTAGGTCTTTCCGCCTACGGTCCATAGTGTCATTGAGAGGCCACCGGTTATATATGGAGAGAAACGCTTTAGCTTACGGTAATATTCCCCCATTCCGTAATTGAAGAAGTTGAATTCGGCAAGTTCGCCGATTTCATAAAATGTGGTGGAGAATTTGAAAGTCTCGTCGGAGGGGAAGACATTGGTCATCTGCGAAGAATCGCCGCGCAGTCCGCCGACATAGAAATTGGATTTGAATGCCCATCGGGAGTTGGCGATATATCGTAGGAAGAGTTCCGCATCCCACGACGGATTCTGATAAAGGTTGGAGGTATTGGCATCTCCGAGATATCCTGTCATGCCGAGGCCTCCGCCAATATCGAAGCGGTAATCCTCCTGGGCAGCTGTCTCTTCAGGTAAAAAAACGGCCGCCAGAAGGGTGAAGATCAATATGAGATGCTTAGGTTTTAGCACTTATAAAGAGAGATTAACAGTGATAATCAGTGAGTTTAAAATATCGGAGTGAAGGTAAGGCGAGCAAGTACGGCTCTTCTGATTTCAGCGTTCAGCCGGGCTTCAGCGTCAAGTCCGCCGAATGTATAGATATACGGACATTTCCATGATATCTCGTTGCCG
>JAIDYR010000087.1 GCA_029057985.1 Muribaculaceae bacterium
AAACCGACTACGAACGTAGCGCCTACAAGGGCAATATTCCCGATAGCCGAGATAATACCCATCTGCTTAGTGCGATATTTACCGGTAAAGACGTCGGCGATAAGACCGGTAGAGAACGGAAGAATAAGACCGCAACCGGCACCGAGCAGACAGCTTAGCCAGATAAGGGCTGTAAGCGAGCTTGAGAATATTGACAACGCTCCTGCCACGATATAAAGAATCGTACCTAAAAGAATGACGAGAATCTTATGCTTCGTCTCTGAAAGTTTACCCGATAGAAGCACAAACGGAATGATGATTACGTTGGGAAGCACTGTCAGCAACTGAATCTTAAAGTCTGTCACATCCGGGAAAATGCTTCTTAGTGATCCTTCTATTGGAGTGACCGCCAGACCCGGAAGATCGACAGCAAGCGACAGCGACCATATAGCGAGGACGACCATCATTGAAATCGTCCCTTTACCTGTCTTGATTTGCATAATAGATTGGTGTTTAAAGGATTTTACTTTGAGATTTCACTATTCAACGGAATTACTCGATGGTGATAATATCGCCGTTGAAGACTCCGAGGTCAAGCTTGTTCATGATAGCTTTAATAGCTGCCTGAGCTTTGACAGAGTTGCCTGCATCATCCAATGGGGGAGCGAAAGCTGCTACTCCGAAAAGACCGGGCATTACACCCATTACTCCACCGCCAACTCCTGTCTTTGCCGGAATTCCGCTCGTATACATCCAGTCGCCTGTATGCTGATAGAAGCCGACACTTGAAATGAGCGTCGTGATCTTAGGCGCAAGTTCAGGAGCGAACACTTCTTGTTTAGTGACAGGATTGACTCCTTTATTGGCAATTGTAGCGGCACAATTGGCGAGTTGTGAAGATGTGATTCCGATTGAGCATTGACGTGTGTAAAGATCAAGGCTCATCGGTACGTCATCGTAAATACGATTGTAATCCTTAAGCAACCATGCTATAGAACGATTCTGGAAGTTTGTGTCGGATTCTGACTTGTAAAGTTCGTCGATAACTTCAGAGCGAGAGCCACAAAGAGCTTCGAAGTTATTGATGATCGCTTCCCATTTACCCCAGGAATCACCTTGAGGTTTTACCATCGAACATGCTGTAATCGCTCCGGCATTAACCAGCGGAGTCGAGGGATGATCATTTTCGAGAAGGATAGCGAAGATTGAATTAAAAGGCAGGCCGGTGGCGTCAGCACCAATCTGCTTCAATACGGCTTCAGCGCCATATTGTTTAAGAATAAGGATAGCGGTCAATACCTTGGAGACTGATTCAACGCCAAACTTATAACCGGTGTCACCTACGTTGATTTCTGTGCCGTCAAGTAGTGTCAGGCTGATACCGAAGAGATCGGGATTAACGTTGGCCAGATATGGGATATAGTGGGCGTTGACGCCTCCCTTGATATCCTTACATTCCGCGTAGGCTTCCTCCACGGCTTGCTTGATCTGGGCTTTTGTAATTGTCCTTTTCATAATAATTTAAATTTTAGATTAAGTGTTGAAGAATATCGCAGTCAGCGGTAAATATTCAATTATAAAACGATTAGGGTTAAAATAAGTTCGATAAAATTAACTTTTTTTTGCGAAGTTGTGGGATATATTGATTTATTGTATTATCTTTGCATATCCGAAACCATCATTTCCGAAATGGCCATTTCGGAAATGATGGTTTCGGATATTAGTGTATTCACATACTATATATAGATATGAAATTTTTTGACCGGGAAAAAGAGATTGAAATCCTACAGGAAGCTAAAGCGAGATCCGAGATCTCTGCTCAATTTGTCGTGGTCACAGGGAGGCGTCGAATCGGGAAGACACAACTCGTCTTGAAGGCTTTTGGTGAGAGTAATATTTGTTATTTCTTTGTAGCGCGTAAAACAGAGAAAGAACTATGCAGAGGATTTGTGCGCGAGATTGAAGAAAAACTCAAAGTGCTCGTACTCGGAAATGTGTCAGATTTTGCTGAAATCTTTGAATATATTTTAAAATTATCTAAGCATCGTCATATCATACTGTTTATTGATGAATTTCAGGATTTTATGAAAGTAAATCCATCAATCTACAGTGATATGCAGAGACTATGGGATCTTAACTATCATGAGGCGAAACTCACTCTGATCGTTGCGGCGTCGATTAATACCTTGATGAATAAACTCTTCCGCGACAACAAGGAACCCCTTTATAACCGTCAATCTCGTTTTCTTAATCTTAAGCCTTTCACTCCATCTGTGATAAAGGAGATTTTAAGTTTTTACTATCCTGCGTATACTAATGAGGATCTTCTTGCTCTGTTTACATTTACAGGTGGAGTGCCTAAATATATAGAGATACTTGTAGATTCCGGAGCGTTGACAGAAGAGAAAATGATTCGAGAAATGATTTCTTCAGGATCTTCTTTCGTAGATGAAGGGAAGGCTCTTTTGGTGGAGGAATTCGGAAAAGATTATTCTACATATTTTTCCATTCTTACTGCCATAGCTTCAGGATATACCGGAAGATCGGAGATAGAGAATCAGATAGGGAGAGAGATTGGAGGGTATCTTTCGAGACTTGAAGATCATTATGGCTTGATAGCCAAGCATCAGCCACTACATGAAAAATCTACAAACAAAAACATGCTCTATCATATAGAAGATAATTTTCTCCGATTCTGGTTTAGATTTATATATAAATATTCCTATATAGTGC
>JAIDYR010000088.1 GCA_029057985.1 Muribaculaceae bacterium
TGTGAGCGCCCCGTTTCCCGATTGCGAGTGCAAAGTTACAACCTTTTTCGACGCTGTGCAAATTTTTTTTGCTCGATCGTCAATATTTATGCCGGTTTTCCGCGTATCTCGTTGTATATTACGTGAATAAAATTTTGTAAAATTATGTTAAGAAATGTAAACAATCAAAAGTTAAAAGAGGTAGCTACTCCTATATATTCCTCGTTAGCCACAGGAACGACAGCAAATTCGTGCTTTTTTGCCCATGGAGTAGTGAAAAGGTAAGCGCTTCCTGCTCCGATTGCTGCTCCAACTACGCAGTCCCACCAATGATGTTTCTTAGCCATGACGCGACCGACTGCCACATATGTTGCCACAGCATAGGCCGGGCCGCCGAATTTCCAGCCGTATCTCCTTTGAAGATATGCCGCCGAAGCGAAAGCGGCCGTAGAATGGAGCGAGGGGAAGGAATGATAATTAGAGTAATCCGGACGGAGTTCACGCACGGTATATTTAAGTAATAAATTTGTGCCACCTGCTACAAGGGCTGTAAATCCTATCTGAGTCATTCCTTCCCAGTCTCCGTTAATCGCCGTTGCGATTATCGCCCCGGCCGGCAAAGCGAGCGCAAGGACATCTGTAGAAACTCCAATCCCCTTCTGAAAAGAAGTCCGTTGAAGTTTCCCCGGAGGCATATAATCTGCCGGGAAATATATATTTTCGGATTTTTCGCTTGATAAATCGATTACGAGGTCGGGAGTGAAATCAGGTGTAATATTCAAACTAAGCTCCTGCGCATACGCAAAAGGAGCTGTCAAAACCACGAGTATTAATGCAAAAATATTTTTCATATAGTCTAAGAGAAATCGATAATGAAAAGAAGTATGGCAGAAGCCTGAGCCTCCGCCATACTTCCTTATAATATAACTAATCTACCAGATTAAAGTTCGAATTATAGATTGGTCTGAGTTTTAAAACAGTGCTACGAATTTTGGAAGAAAGATCACGAGTCCGGCAGCAACCGCACCAAATACCATCAGAAGCACTGCTCCGGCAGCCAGATCCTTGGCATTTCCGATCAGGGGATCATAATCCGGAGAAACTTTATCAGCTATTGCCTCGATCGCAGAATTGAATGCTTCCGCCATTAGAACCGCACCAATGCAAATAGCGACAGCCACCCACTCCCACGGCTCCAATCCAAGCCACCATCCGCAAAGGATCACAATCGCAGCCACACAAGCATGGATACATGCATTGGGTTGAGTGAAGAGGAGTCTTATTCCATTGAATGCAAATTTAAATGAGAGGAGCCTTTTCCTTAAAGTGAAATTTTCCATACCTGCCCAAAATCGTCAATAATCATAATGCAGGGAGAAATCATCTACGTATAGACATGCTCCGGTGCCTCCGGTAAAATAGTCGCCATATTTTGATGCCGCACACGTGATCTGCAGATAGCGAGGCACTCGAGATGTAGACCGATAATTCAGGCGAATTTCAAATTCCTGCCACCCGTCAGTGTCATGGCCGATAATCAACTCACCATAAGCTATTATTTCGGGAGACTCAGGGTTGAAGAGCTGGCGATTTTTCGGATTTGTGCGAATTTCGAAGGGTTGCGCCCAGTCAGTCATAGCCACATATATATGGCAGGAATCAGGACGATTCTTCAGATAGGAGAATTCTGCACTTGCATAATTAATCGGAGCGGTCTTATATTTCATGTAGCCGCGCAGACGGGTCGGGCGAGTTGTCCAGGGACGTCCGAAATCAAGAATACCGTTAGTGCCGTCAACTTTCTTAAAAGATCCTGTATAAATTGATCCGGCAGCGAGCTTGCCTATGCCGGCGATACCTACAAATTTAGTCTCAAGCTTAGCCGATTGCCCTGTTATACCCGGAGGCGTTTCCTCGGAAGGCACGACATTGCTCTGACCGAGAGTTGCAGCTCCGGTATTACCGGTATCCCAGAAGCGCTCACCATCCTTATTCCATGGACACCATACACGTCCGTTTTGCCACCATTGATCGAACGATCCATCCGGCAATACTTCAGTCGACTGCGTCGTCACCTTGATTTCATTACCTATATCCTTACCTGACACGGCGCGGACCACATATTCTGTCAGAGGCTTAAGATGCGCGATGCATACCGAGAATGCACCCTGATTCTGAGTCACATCATTTTCGGGCACATCGATCCATGCGTCCGAGTCGCTCTGACGATACTGGAAAGAATTCTTCACATCCGCCGGACCGGCTCCGTACGCCCAGATTACCTGCGACCAGGCATCGACCGAAGTAGTCTGCACGATAAGTTCTGATTTCTCCACATAAATAGTCCAGTCTTCCGTGCGATCCCAGCATGTCACCTTTACGAGCAATGGTTTCGTCAAATCAATAGGGCCGGGAGTCAAATCCGGCGACATAGAAGTAAGACCTTCCGGACCAAGTTTGATACGCGTCAGGGTAAGATCCGCAAGATTTGCGGTCTCGGGGACGCGCACCAGTATTCTGCGTCCTACGGCATCAATCACAGTCTCACCAATCTGTCCTTCAATGTCCAGATAGCGCTCAATTTCCTGCTGAGCGGTGATTATCCAAGGATAATCCTGATATAAAGATAATGTCACAATTAGAGGTGACGACAGATTATAAGTTCCCTCAAGAAGATCGGGATCTGCCTTAGCTCCTTCTGAAATCCGGAATTCGCTGAATTTGACACTGCGAATATCTATTGTCTCGGGAAGATATACGGTTGCCGTATAATTAACTGAATCAAGCAACGCCGGGCGCTCCTCCCCTTCCACTGCCAATCCGAGAATAAACTGAGGAATACGCGGATAAGGCAAATCATTCTTGATACATGAGGATACGCCAAGCATCCCCGAAACAATCAGGAATGCCGCCAGGACCATATCATATATCTTGCAATAACACTTTTTCATTGCCAAAAAACACTTTAAAGATGGATACCGATACCGAATGCGAGATTAAACAGATTGATCTTAAAGTTAGCACCCGAGGTAAATCTATTTCCAAGCCATTCATCATCTACCCTCTGCTTCTCATTGCGCAGATAGAATCCAAATACTCCGAATGAGACATTAAACGACACATTCTCCATGATGAAGACGCAGACACCGGGGGAGAAGGTCAGCCTGGCTTCCATATTGGTCGAGTGAGTACGGCGCAATGCTCCGTTATACGGACGGTTGAAGTCGCCATTACCGGATGCAAACGACAACTCCAACTCATTGAATACGCCAAAACGTCCGCGACGCCCGATACCCGTATATTGCTGCAAAAAGACAGCTGCGGCATATGATTCCTGCCGATAGTTAATATCATGGAGATTGAAATTCATATCCTCATCGATATCAACTTTAAACGACCCTATATCCGCTGCAGTGCGGGTATATTTCATTCTCACGCCGACAGCAAGGTTATTGCGAATGAAATAAGACAACTGAGGCTTGATACTGAACGATGTGGCGCTGAGATCCACGTCGCTCAAGAGATCAAGCATCTGCAGATCGGAAGTGGAGAACTGACCGTAAGATGCAGTCAGAGCCACATGCCAGGTCCCTTTGGGGATAAAGAGAAAATTAAACAATCCACGATCATACCGCCCGAGATTGCGGGACCGAAGCACCATGGGAATAGTATCTCCCCTAAACACTACTTTTTCTTTCAGGTCAAGTCGCAATGGATCATCCACTACGCGAGAATGGCCTTTAAGAAGGACTGCTACTTCTTTGGTGAGCGAATCAGGCACCCATACCAATTTCCCACCTTCACGCGGCTCTGAAGATAAAGAATCTGCAAGAACTTCATCGGAATCTACAGGCAGATAGACAGTCTCTGTGCGCGTGGTCGTCACAGTTGTAGTGACGGACTTCACCTCTTTCTGTTCGCCGGCCCTGGCAATCAAAGCCATGACTGACAGAATCACAAACAAAATCGATTTCTTCATCATGACTTATAAATAAAAACTTGCCCCGAAGGAGATTGAAAACAGATTAAGCCGGAAATTGGCTGATTTGGAATTTCTACGGGAGACGTAGATCTGATCTGTTATGGTCTTCGTGTCAGTGTACTTGAATCCGAGAACTCCGATGCTCACTTCCATTGCGGAATAATTATTAAGGAATACACAAAGGCCCGGCACCAAACCTACATCCAGTGAGAAATTACGTTCATACGCTCCGGTAAGCTCGGTCGACTTCCCCTGCATCAATTTCGACTGACCGCCTCCCAGTGTCAACTGGACCTCATTATAAAAACCAAAGCGTTTCGATCGTCCGATTGAGAAATAATTGCGATAGCAGCCTGAGACGCTATAGTTATGCGACAATCTATAGAGATGGTCGATATTATAGCCCGTCTCAGAGTCAAGAACTATATCAGCTTCCTCCAGTTTTGTCAACGCCCGGGAATAATTGAAGCGTCCGCCGGCAGCCATATCATCCTTGAAGGCAAACATCAGCATCGGCGATATCTTGAAATCATAAGTATCTCCGGATATACCTTCGAAGATGAGAAACTGATATTTATTTTGGTTTGACATACTGTAGTTGATCGAGAGTCCGGTGATCCATTGCCCCTTGGGGACAAATACGACTGACTCCAGGTCGCGCTCGAACGACTCCTGAGCCACAGCAGAAGAAGGAGCCAGGCTCATGATAAGCGTCACAATGGCAATCAAACGCTTAAGATGCGAAATGGGAAGTTTCATATTTGATTTAATTCCTTATCAAATGCAAAATTAATCAAAAATATGCAAATAAAAAAGAAAGGCCGGGAGTTATGACTGAGCAATGCCACAGTCTCTTTCCCATGACCTTTCTTTTTAGGATTTTAAAGATTCGTTTCAGTTACGAATCTTTAATATATAAGTTCAAAGTCATCGACATACATGCATGAGCCTTCGCCTCCACAGAAGAAGTCGCCGTAATAAGAAGCTGTGCAGACAATGACGATATAAAGGGGCTTATTGCTGCGTGCCGCATCTTTATATTCCAGAGGGATGGTCAGCTCCTGCAATGCACCATCAGGTCCATAATTACCTGTAAAGATTTTCTCACCATAAGCCAGAACGCAGGGGTCATTCGTATTCCAGAGTTTCTGATTGCTGGATTTAGTGCGGATCTCTACGGGTTCTGTCGTCAGGGCGACATAAATCTGCCCTTTGTCCATATCTCCCTGATTGAGGTATCCGGATTTTGCGCCATTCTTCTGCACTGCGGCAGGCCGATAATTTACGTAGACCTTGAGAGCATCCGGATGGCTGGAGTCGTAGGGGCGACCGAATTCCAGACGTCCGTCGGTGCCTTGAGTCTCAAGATATGTACCTGCGAATAGATTACCTGCCGCAAATTTACCGGCCAGACCTCCCAATCCTACAAACTGCGAACGCAGACGTCCGGAGTGGCTTCCGGTATGGAACATATCCGTGGATCCCTGAGTGAGGGTGACACTCATAGTAGCCGATCCGTGATTACCGGAATCCCAGAATGTGCGTTGGCCTCCGGTGCCGGGAATAAGCACCTTGCTGTTGTCGGCGAAATTAGACCATTCTTCCAGACTATAATTGGGAATAATGAATTTGCCTTCTGTAGTGAAGTATTTGGATTCTGAATTGAAGCCCTCCGCTACTGCCTGGTATTCATAGCGGGTGGCGGGCTTAAGATTGCTAAGTGTGACGGAGAATGACGTGCCGCCGACGCGTAGGGCCTGCGCTGCGGAGAGACGCTGCTTCTTGCGGGCAGATTGAGCTGAGGCGGATGCCCCGACGAAAGTCCATGCTTCAGTGCCAGACTCGCGATAGCGGATGCCGGGGTTGACAGCATCAGCGCTTACGAGCGAACCGCGAAGAGTAGCCTTTGTCGAAAGTATTGCCATAAGGTTGGAAGGATCGATTGCGTCCTCGACAGTCACAGGATCCTCAATCACTACAGCGCCTTCGCCGACTGCGATTCGCACCGCGCGGGAGGTCTTCTTGCCGTATGCGTCTGTCACTTCAAGATTCAGTGTATATTCTTCATCCCGTTCTGCGAGTTTATTAAGCAGCCCAGCTGAAAGAGTCAGATAAGAGAGGGCCATATTGCGGTCGGCGTTGTATGACTCATCCCAGTTCAGACCGGAGGTCTTGAGGAGGTCGGCAACTCCCTCCGTACATTGCATCAGATCGATGCTCGCCTCGGGCATACCGAAAGCAGCATAATCATCTGACGAAAGAATGAGATCCTTGATTCCTCCGAAAGCATTCATCTTGACAAGGATGTCGGAGAATTTTCCTGCATTGCCGATTATCTGCTTGTCGATATCGTAGCCTACACCTTTGATACTCGGACGGCTGAAGATCTCGACTTCATCCTCTACGAGAATCTCCTCATCGATGACATTGATTGTGATGAAAGCGCCCCCTTCCTCCTCATAGGATGGATTATACCCGAACGAAACCACATACTCGTGGGAACGCTCCACATTCTCAATAACGTGGGTTTTAGAGAAGGCGCGCCCTTCATCAGTAGTGCCTGTCACGGTGACGTTGAGCGAAGTTTCGCCGTTGGGCATCATGTAATAACCCTTGGCATATTCATAGTTATCGGGGGTGAAATCAAGGGCGGCACGACTATTCTCAATCTTTACGTTGAAGTCCTTCACCGGCACATTCTTGACAGAATTTGCATTGATGGAGGCCACGACGTTGGCGATCTTGCAGTTTACGACTACGGGAGTTATCCCTGTCGTAATGTCGAAAGGCTGATAGCCACGAAAGAATTTCTTATCGAAGGAAGCGGAGACAGAGTCGCCCGTCCATGCCTCGGCCACATAATGGCCCGACTTCAGAGTGAGTTGCTCGGGGAGATTCTCCAGGCCCTGGTACTTATGGAGCAGCCCCTTGGCTCCGGATATATATACCACACAGTTAGCTGAAAGGTCAGCCGGATCATTCTCCGCGCGGGTCACATCCGAGTTAATGACCAGACGCATCTGAAGAGTGCCCTCCCCGTCGGCATTGAACGGATCGTCGAGCGCACAGGATTGGAGCCCCGCCCCGAACAAGACGGCGAGGGCCGCTGTGCTGCATAATTTTACTATTTTGTTCATACCTTATATATATGGGGATTAGTTAGTGTGAAGTCTTACGGAGATGATGGAAGTGCCGTTGGCGTCAGCTACTGTCAGACGGAACTCATGATTTCCGGGTCCTAAAATCGACATCAGGCTGAGGAAGCCGGTGATATCGAATTCCGCCGAGTTCTGACCTCCGAGATTTACCGGGAAACCGAGTCCGGCAAGAGTCTCTTCAAATTGGCCGGGATTGATCAGATCGAGATCTTTCTGAAGGCCTACACCATCCAATTCATCCGGAGTAAGAGTGTCGGAGATGATCTCTACATCAAACTTAGTGAATCCGCCTTGCGCTTCGGAAGTTACTTTCCAGGCACAGTAAAGTTTATCAGTCACTTCATTTACCTTATTCAGATCAAGTTGAGTGAAGCCTGCATAATCACCGGTCGGGACGAGAGCAGAGGCTGCGGGAGCCGGTTTTGACGGATCTACGGGATCTACGGGAGTCGGAGGTGTCGGCTCTCCTTCGGTCGGACGGAGATCATCTTCAAGAATCTCATCCTCTTCGGGATCAAGAGTTACGTTCATATCTACGATCTCCACACTTGCATCCACAGTCAATCCGGTATTGATCGAGCCCGGGTCTTCATCGCCGGCATCATGCAGACGGAAGGTTACGCGATAATGGGAGCCGGGAGCTACAGTGTCATATACTTTGGATTCCACTACCGGGTAATCCTCAACCTCTCCGGAGAAAGTCGCGGTCAGGCTACAGGAATTCTCCACGTATGCGAAATATCCTGAGCGATCGGCATCGGCGGCAGTAAAATCAAGAGTACCGCTCTCCCCCACTTTGACAGTCACTTTCGAATCGGAGCTCATATTAGCCAGCAGGGAAGGGGCGAAGACGATGCTCACGCGCACATTGGACAGGCGAGCATCAATAGGCTGGATATCGGATGTAATCTTATCCGCTACAACCACAAATTTTGTGTCACCCTTATAATATGGAGCCTCCCATGCCTGAGGAGCGTTATCGCCGTAATGGGCTACGGCTGTATATGCTCCTGCGGGGAGAGTCACTACTTCAGGCATTTCGGAATAGACGTATGAGCGGGTCGGCTCTGTCTCGCCCTCCTTTATAAAATCTACCGTGAAGGCATCTGCGGAGGGTGCTGCCGCACGGGTCAGGACCGGGCGCGAGGCTACGGTCACTCCATCAGGATTGGGCACACTGACATTCAACGCGCTCTTAAGAATCCGGCCTTCTCCTTCGGCAGAGCTCCCCCAGAACGGATCCTCCTTGGAGCAAGAGGTCATGACGAAGGCGACCGCCAGAGTCAGATATATACTTTTATGAAGTTTCATGATGAAATTCTGATTAAGATTAATAGACTACTTTGACATTAGCAACCCTCAGGACAGAGCCTGAAGAGAAAGTATGGAATGAGTTATCATCAAGCCAATGTTTATAAGGAGACACCGGCAGAGTTCCGGACCATTCCTTAAGATTACCACCGGAAGGTGTAGTCAGCGAGAAGTTTGCCGCTGAAGACTTGAAGCCCACTCTGATCGAAGCCGCTTTCTTTCCGAAAGGATACCCGGCCAGCGCGATAGTCTCCGTCTTCATGGAAGAAGATTCTGTCAGATTTCGTGAAGAGGTAGCGATTACTGTACCGTCGGCCGCAAGCACTTCTACAGAAACCATGCCGGAATCAGAACCGGTGGGAGCATAAGAGTATTCAAAGCTAATGCCCTTCGGACGAGATGCAAATTCTATACCTTCCACACGATGATCGGAGCCATCATAGGAGTATGAGCCAAGGAAAAGTTCGCCGGCCGCTCTTGACGAAATAGACGGAACCGTCGTGTTGTAATAGGTAGTGGAAGTAAACTTACCTGTTCGGTCAGGGACAATGCCATTATGATCATATCCGACACTGCGGATGACTGCCTGGCCGTTCTCTACATAAGTTGATACTACAGTAAACCAGGAATTTTTTGCGCTTGCTACCTGATAAAAGGTCTTGGCATTTATAGATGCCCAGTTTTCCGGCTCATTGACATTGACTTTTGCCCAGTTCGAATAAGTAATCAGACCGGCCTGATACGTGCCACCTATCTGCAGATCCTCATTGATAGTGTTCTTCAAGGTCGAGAAGTTTCCGTTGGGGACAGCTACTTCCGATTCTGTAGCGAGCGTTTGGGTATCAGAGGCGGCATTACCTGTAAGTGTAGTGCCAATTGTATATGAAGTCGCGGGAGTAAGTCCGGTTACAGTCAGGATTCCGGTCGAGGCATTGCGGTTGATATTATCCTCGCTTACGACTTTTCCGTTGACCAAGACTTTGACGCAGTTGGCTACGGCAGCCAGATCGGAACTGTTCTTGGGATTAAGCTTTAACTTTGCATATCCTGCAAACATATCCGCCTCCCAGGAATATTCGGGAATTACGACCGATACCTCCACAGTCTGTTTCTCGACGCCACCAAAATACACTTTGACCGGAATCGATGCGCGATCAGTGTCGGGAAGAGATATTGTGAAGATATAATTCTTTACTTCGAAGGAGCGCGTAGCCGAAGACTCCACGCAGGAGAGTACCTCACAATCCTTATATACTCCGGTCTTTGACATAGCCTTGAAAGATACATTCTTTTCAGGCTCGGCACCGTTATAGGCCACTGTCAGAGAAGCCTGATTGGAGTTGAAGACTGAAGTGCCGTCGTCAGCGGTAAGTTCAACGGGGACTGTAGATATATTCAAAGTGGCGGGCTCGCTGATGCGGGTATAAGGATCCTTGACTACGAGCGAAACCATAAATTTTCCGTCAGGAAGATGCTTGGGAAGATCCGTGATATCTACGCTTGCCAGAGTCTGGGGATTCTTGAAGAGTCCGAGTGCATTGATTCCGTACGCCTTGAGTTGCTCCTGCGTCTGAGCTGAAGCGTTGGCAAGTTCTACCTCATTACCGAAGGGGAGCGTCAGACCGTCGCCCGAGATTGAAAGTTTTGCCGAAGAGATGCCTCCGCGAGCGATGACATCAAATTTCAACGGTGTAGCTGAGTTGCTACCTGAGAGAAGCTCCAGGGTCTGCCCGTCGGTGAAGCCGGAGGGTGTCACTGACGGAGCCGGAGAAGAGAAGAGCTCATCCGTAAGTTCGATTGTGACATCTTCCTGAGTCAGATTGTCGTCGAAGATAATCTGCAGCTGAGCATCTCCGGAAGTTCCGGAATTGACATCGAAAGTCACGTGATAATGATAACGCGCAGCCGCAGGGAATGATGCGGGCTGAATTGTGGCGGTCTTGCCTGAAGGATTAGTCACGGAGACCGTCAGAGCTACCTCTCCGGGAATAATGAAGGCCGGCCGCGTCTCATCCTTGGCAAATTCAATATATGAATGACCTTCCGAGTGGGCTGTTACTGAATAATCGGGGAAATAGGCCCGGAAACGATCTGTATAATCAACGCTCACCATCGAATGAGCTAACTGAGCTGTCACAGCAACTTCGGTCTGACGCGCTTCAAGCACCTGCACCTCAGCTTCGCCGGTGAAATATGGCTTTTCAAAACCCTCCTCATCCGGATCGCCATAGAATGCGGTAAGAGTGTAAGCGCCCGTAGCATGGGATTTCTGATTACGGAAATCTGCCAGCTTGTCCCAAGTCTTGACTTCGGAAGTAGCGAGATTTGTCAGCGACACCGAGAAATCCTCAGCATCAGGAGCTTCCAACACAGGCGCCTCCGATCTTAGCATCGGAATAGCATCCTTTACGTCGGCTGATGCGGAAAGCCGGAGGTTGATACCCCCCTCTCCTTCTGCGCCCCACGGAGTATCGACGCTGCATGCGCCAAATCCGAAGGCCACTGCCGTCAGCAATAATGCCTGATAGGTTACTTTCATAAATGTATGGTTAGTTATTATTAAACTTCTTAGTAAGAAACCGATATATGCGAATACAACTTCTCATATCGGGAGCCATTTTTGGGGAAGCTCAATAGCCGTTACCAAAATGCAAGATATCCTAATGGTTATGCGGTAAAATATAGTCCGTTGCATCGGATGGCTAATGATGAGTGATCCCAATTTGGGTCACAAAGTTACATCTATTTTCACAATTTCACCAAATTAATAGGTAAAATAGGGGATAAAAATACCTAAAAGAACAATTTTTAACCCCAATTAAGGTTATTTTTGTCCGAAATTCTCCCATTTTGGAAATTTCAGACAAATAGCCGAAAAATATCAGCGTCTCTTTTTGAAGAAGCTTCTGAGCAGTTCGATACTCTCATCGGCAAGCAATCCGGATTCTACCTGAGTCTTCGGATGGAAAGCTTTATCAGGATCGGCGAAGGCTGCCTTATAACCTCTTTTGGGATCTGACGCGCCATAGACGACACGTCCGATCTGCGACCATTTCAGAGCCGCGGCACACATCGGACAGGGCTCAAGAGTGACATATATCGTGCAATCCGTGAGATATTTCCCGTTTAGATTTTCGGCGGCTGCAGTGATTGCCTGCATTTCGGCATGCGCAGTCACGTCGCGCAGACGCTCCGTCAGATTATGGGTTCGCGCAATAACCCGACCGTTGCAGACGACTATTGCTCCCACAGGCACCTCTCCCTCCTCAGCAGCTTGAGCCGCCTCGTCGAGAGCCATAAGCATGAAGCGCTCGTCGCGCTCCGATGATGATTCGTGTAACAAAATTTAGGGTTTGAGTTTTAGGGTTTGAGACTAATTTCAGCAATTTGATCTGCCACATTCTTCATCAGCCATGCGGGGGTTGAGGTAGCACCGCAGACTCCTACCGATGATGCCCCCTCGATCCATCGAGCATTAAGTTCGTCGGGCGACGAAATCAAATGAGTTCTTGGATTGACCTTAAGACATTCATTGAAAAGCACCTTCCCGTTGCTGCTCTTCGCACCGCTGACAAAGATAACCACGTCATGATCTCCGGCAAATTCCCGGATCTTATCCATGCGGTTGGCCACCTGACGGCAAATAGTATCAAACCATTGGAAATCACCACCCAATTTCTCCTTGCGCCGGCTTATCTCGCCGACTATCTGCCGAAACCCATCTAAAGATTTGGTTGTCTGAGAATAAAGACGAATATCACGCGAAAGATCTATTCCGTCGAGATCAGAGATATCCCTGATTACGATTGCGTGTCCGTCGGTCTGACCGACAAGGCCATTTACTTCTGCATGACCCGGCTTTCCATATATAAGTATGAGAGGATCAGGCTCAGCGGCAGCGGTTTTGATCCGACGCTGAAGCTGCAACACGACAGGACACGTCGCGTCAATAATCTCGATATTGTTGCGACGCGCAATTTCATAAGTCGACGGGGGCTCGCCATGTGCGCGAAGGAGCACCTTCACATCGTGCAGGTGCTCCAGATCTTCATGCGTGATAGTTATAAGTCCCTTTTTTTCGAGGCGTTCCACCTCTGCGGCATTATGAACAATATCACCCAGGCAATAAAGAGGAGTTGATTTTTCAAGTGCTTCCTCGGCCTTCCTGATAGCAGTGACCACTCCGAAACAGAAACCCGAATTGGCATCTATCTCAATCTTTTTCATTTAGCATGCGTAATTTCTCTAAAGCGCTCGAGCAACCATTCCATCTGCTGCTCGCGGCTTAGATTATCATTGTCGAGGACCAAGGCATCTTCGGCCTTGCGCAACGGAGATTCCTCGCGGGTAGAATCGATGCGGTCGCGCTCGCAGATATTGGCATATACCTCATCGTAATTAACCTTCTGCCCCTTTTCTTCGAGTTCGAGTACCCGTCGGTTAGCCCTGACTTCCGGACTCGCCTCTACAAATACCTTCATCTCTGCGTCGGGGAATACGGTAGTGCCTATATCCCTTCCGTCCATTACTATGCCCTTATCCACTCCATAGCTCTGCTGAACCTTCACCAGATGACGCCGCACTTCGGGAATAGCGGCGACAGGACTGACAAGTGCCGACACCTCCATTCCCCGGATCTCCGATTCAACATCTTCCGAATTAAGCAGAGTATGCTGGCTGCCGTCGGGCATCAGTGCGAATGATATCTTTATCTCAGGCAAGACGCCTATCAGCCCGGAGGTATCGACATGCCCTTCACGAGTAAGCCCTGCGCGGATCGCATAGAGGGTCACCGCACGATACATCGCTCCGCTATCAACATAGAGATAACCGACCTCCTTGGCCAGTCGCCGGGCCATGGTACTCTTCCCTGAGGAAGAGTACCCGTCGATTGCCACAGTTATTTTTTTCATTTTTTCTTAGAAGTTGTCGATGATTTCCGGGCCGGCTTGCTATCCCCGGCCTTATTAGTTTCCTCAGCAGATGCCTTACGCGTCTTTACAGTCTTCTCCGCAGTAGTCTCCACTGCCTTACGTTGCCGCTTAGGCTGAGCGCGCTTCATGCGCAACACCTGCGCCGTGCGTGCCGGAAGATACATTTTGAGCCAACCCTTCCCGGCAGGAGTATAAAGAGGATCCGGCATAGTGAAATGATGGACACTGTCATCGACAAGTCCATGACCTCCGAATTCCCTGGCATCCGAATCAAGTACAACCTCATATTCTCCGGCAGGCGCCAGAAATCCATAGCCGTCAAACGACTTATTCGGACTCCAGTTGAACACGAAGATCAGATCTCCGCGACGGAAGGCCAGCACCTGATCGTCGTCTTTCTCCCATAATTTCTCGACAGGGAGTTTCTCAAATCCATATACCTTGCTCACAATCTCGATCATAGAGTTATCGAAGAGATTGAGAAACTTATATTTCAGATCTTCGCGATCTACGAGATCCCACTGGCGTCGGGCATACTTATAACTCCATCCATTACCCTCACGCGGGAAGTCTATCCATTCCGGATGGCCGAACTCGTTACCCATAAAGTTGAGGTATCCTCCATTGATTGAAGCCAGAGTGACGAGGCGTATCATCTTATGCAGAGCGATGCCGCGTTCTACGGTATAGTTATCATCCCCGTCCATCATATGCCAATACATCTCTTTATCAATCAAGCGGAAGATAATTGTCTTATCCCCGACGAGTGCCTGGTCATGGCTTTCGCAATAGCTGATTGTCTTTTCGTCAGCACGTCGATTGGTCAGCTCCCAGAATATCGACGTCGGATGCCAGTCTTCATCTCGCTTCTCCTTGATCATCTTGATCCAATAATCAGGCACTCCCATCGCCATGCGGTAGTCAAACCCAATTCCTCCATCTTTGAACTTCACTGCCAGACCCGGCATCCCGCTCATTTCCTCCGCTATAGTTATCGCATCCGGTTTCACATCATGGATAAGAATATTGGCAAGAGTAAGATATGTCAGAGCGTTGGGATCCTGATTGCCGTCGTAATAGTCGCCGTAGCCGCCGAAAGCCTTGCCCAGACCATGGTCATAGTAAAGCATTGAGGTAACGCCGTCGAATCGGAAACCGTCGAACTTATATTCCTCCAACCAGAACTTGCAGTTGGATAGCAGGAAATGAAGCACGCTGTCTTTTCCATAATCGAAAAGCAGCGAGTCCCAAGCCGGATGCTCTCGACGATGATCAGAATAGAAATAGAGGTCATAGCTGCCATCGAGACGTCCGAGACCCTCCACTTCATTCTTTACGGCATGGGAGTGGACTATATCCATGATGACGGCAATGCCCATTGAATGAGCATCGTCGATCAGACGCTTGAGGTCATCAGGAGTTCCGAAACGTGAAGAAGCCGCATAGAAACTGCTGACATGATAGCCGAAAGAGCCATAGTAGGGATGCTCCTGAATTGCCATAATCTGGATAGCGTTATAGCCATCCTTGGCGATTCGCGGGAGCGTCTTGGTCCTGAACTCTTCATAACTTCCTACCTTTTCTTCATTCTGCGCCATGCCGATATGACACTCATATATGAGAAGGGGCTCAGTATCCGGACGGAAATCCTTTATCTTAAATTTATATGGATGCTTCGGAGCATATACCTGGGCAGAGAATATCTTTGTCTCATCGTCCTGCACTACACGGGTAGCATAGGCCGGGATTCTTTCGCCCTGACCGCCATCCCACGCGACGAGCATCTTATAGAGATCACCGTCATGGAGAGCCTCTTCGGGGAGTTCTATTTCCCAGACTCCTCCGTCGAGGCGATGCAGGCGATATTGATCGGTAGTAGCCCAATCATTGAAAGTGCCTACCAACCATATGTCTTTTGCATTCGGAGCAAACTCGCGGAATACCCATCCTCCTTTAGGAAGATGATGAAGTCCGAAGTATTTATACGCGTTAGCAAATTCGGTCAGCGAGCCATCAGTATTTGCAGTCAGTTGATTAAGTTTTCTGACGACATCCTCATGTCGTCCTTCTATAGCGGGTGCGAAAGGCTCCAGCCAAGGATCATGACGAAGAATATTCAGTTGTTTTGCCATATCGGTCAGCGACTTTTAATTGGGTTACAGAGGTTTTCTTGAATTGAGCAAGGCAAAGCGGATTCCGGCCTCCCCGGGCTTCTGATCGCCCGGGTGATAACCGCAATCTGCTTTCAACTGCAAATATAACAAAAATTTCGGGGAAATATATCTGTTTTTTCAACGTTTTTATAATTGAGCGGTCATCGGATGCATTTTTGCATATCCGGATTACTCAACCAACCTATCAACCGGCACGATATTTATCAATTTGTCAAAAATATTTAGAAAATCATAATCTCCGACAACTTATGTTTTCAGGAATTGTAGAAGCAGCGGCCAAAGTGGTCGGACTGCGACGCGAGCAGGACAACCTGCACCTTACTCTTGAGTGCGACTTTGCAGATGAGCTCCATATCGATCAGAGCGTAGCACATAACGGCGTCTGCCTGACTGTCGTGGAATTGCTCCCCGGCAACCGTTATGTCGTGACAGCAATCCGAGAGACCCTCGACCGCTCCAATCTCGGTCTTCTCAAAGAGGGGGATCTCGTCAATGTCGAACGATCAATGAAAATCGATGGCAGACTCGACGGCCATATAGTGCAGGGGCATGTGGACTGCACAGCCGAATGTATCGAACTTGAGGAGGCTAACGGAAGCACATATTTCAAATTCCGATATGCCTTTGAACCTGCGTTGGCTGCAAAAGGATACGTGACCGTAGAAAAAGGAAGCGTGACGGTCAATGGCGTCAGCCTGACAGTATGCGACTCCGAAAGCGACTCCTTCCGGGTTGCCATAATTCCCTATACCATGGAGCATACCAATTTCTGCCAAATCCAACCCGGCACGATCGTCAACCTCGAGTTTGACATAGTCGGCAAATATATCGCCCGGATCTCAGCCCTAAGCTGAAATTTATAATTTCAATACA
>JAIDYR010000089.1 GCA_029057985.1 Muribaculaceae bacterium
AAAAGATCGAAAATGGCCAAAAGATGGGCGTTTTATCGTTGATATTCGATCAAAATGAAATTTTAACACTTCTTAGTCAACAGGCTCTAAATCCGTCATCTTTTTTTCAATGCGATGCATAGCGTACCTTTCAATCATCCCATATGACTTTACTCAAGTGAGTATTCGCGTGACAAATTATTAGTCATCAGAAATTAATTATAAACTATTTTAATTGATAACTAACTAAAAAACAACATAATCTCACCATGAACGACAACAATCGGATTCTTCTTTCAGCCGAGTGGCCTGAAATGCCTGAATTCCAGGAGGGTATTCGTCGCGCTCCCGATCGCGGCTACACTCTTACCCCCGAAAAAACCAAAACTGCACTTAAGAATGCTTTGCGTTATCTTCCCCCGGAACTTCACGCAAAGGCAGCTCCGGAATTTATGGAGGAGTTGCGCACACGCGGTCGTATCTACGCCTATCGCTGGCGTCCGCAGGGCGACCTCAAAGCCAAACCTATTGATGAATACAAAGGAAAATGTCTTGAAGGCAAGGCTTTTCAAGTGATGATCGATAATAACCTTTGTTTTGATATCGCCCTATATCCCTATGAGCTTGTCACTTATGGTGAGACCGGTCAAGTATGTCAGAATTGGCTGCAATATCATCTCATCAAGAAATATCTGGAGGAATTGACTGAAAATCAGACTCTCGTAATAGAGTCGGGTCATCCTCTCGGACTCTTCCCATCGAAGCCGGATGCTCCGCGTGTAATAATTACGAATGCAATGATGGTCGGCATGTTCGACAATCTCCATGATTGGCACGAAGCCATGCAAATGGGAGTAGCCAATTACGGCCAGATGACGGCGGGAGGATGGATGTATATCGGCCCGCAGGGTATAGTCCACGGCACATTCAACACAATCCTCAATGCCGGACGCATGAAGCTCGGCGTGCCTCAGGATGGTGATCTTTCCGGTCATCTCTTTGTATCTTCAGGTCTTGGCGGCATGAGCGGTGCTCAGCCCAAGGCTGCCCTTATCGCCGGAGCGGCCTCTATCATTGCCGAAGTTGATCTTTCCCGAATTGAGACCCGCAAGAATCAGGGGTGGGTAGAGGTCGTCACAGATTCCATTCCCGAAGCATTCCGTCTGGCAGAAGAGGCAATGGCGGAAAAGCGTCCGATCTCAATTGCATATCACGGTAATGTAGTGGATCTGCTCGAATATGCCGTCGAACATGATAAGAAGATCGAACTGCTGAGCGACCAGACTTCATGCCATGCAGTCTATGAAGGCGGTTATTGTCCGGCCGGCATGACCTTTGAGGAGCGCACGCGTCTCCTTCATGAAGATCCTGAAAAATTCCGCGAAGAGATCGATAATACACTGCGTCGTCATTATAAGGCTATAAAAGCACTTACTGATAAGGGTACATACTTCTTTGATTATGGAAATTCCTTCATGAAGGCTATGTACGATGCCGGTGTGAAAGAGCTGTCAAAGAATGGCGTCGATGAAAAGGACGGCTTTATCTGGCCTTCTTACGTGGAAGATATCATGGGCCCGATGCTCTTTGACTATGGCTATGGACCTTTCCGTTGGGTATGCCTGAGTGGCAAGCATGAAGATCTGGTCAAGACCGATAAGGCTGCCATGGAATGCATCGATCCCAACCGTCGCGGCCAAGATAGAGATAACTATAACTGGATACGCGATGCTGAGAAGAATGCACTCGTCGTTGGCACTCAGGCTCGCATACTCTATCAGGACGCAATGGGACGCCTGAAAATAGCGTTGAAATTCAATGATATGGTAAGAAAGGGAGAAGTCGGTCCGATTATGCTCGGACGTGACCATCATGATGTCAGCGGCACTGACTCACCATTCCGTGAGACATCCAATATAAAAGACGGATCAAATGTAATGGCTGACATGGCTATTCAGTGCTTCGCCGGCAATTGCGCTCGTGGCATGAGTCTGGTAGCGCTTCATAATGGAGGTGGCGTAGGTATCGGCAAATCGATCAATGGCGGTTTCGGAATGGTTTGCGACGGATCCGATCGCGTCGACGATATTCTGACGAAGGCTATGTTATGGGATGTAATGGGCGGCGTGGCCCGTCGCTCATGGGCCCGCAATGAGAATGCTCTTTCTACTGTTAAGGAATGGAATGACACTCAGGCTGTCAATGGCTTCATGATTACGGAGCCGTTTATTGCCGATGAGGCTTTGATAGAGGAAGTAGTAAAAGGATAATTCAGTTTATCACTGATGAAACAGAATCGGATAATAAAGAATGTGAAGATCGCTACGCCCTTGGGACATTCAGCTGTCAAGGGCGAGGCGATGGGTAAGATCCATTATGTAGATGATGCTGTCATTGTCATTATCGATGGCATCATAGAGTATGCCGGGGCAGAAAAAGATTGCCCTGCGGATCTTCTTGCTCTTCACGCTTATGAATACACGGATGCCGGCCGACGCCTTGCAGTTCCCGGTTTCGTCGATAGTCATACTCATCTCATATTCGGCGGCTTCCGCCCGGATGAATTTTCCTGGCGACTTAAGGGTGACTCCTATATGTCGATTATGGAAAGAGGAGGAGGAATCCAATCGACGGTCAATTCAACCCGGAATGCTTCTGCGGAAGAGATCAGCGATAAGACCCGTTGGCTTGTAGATCGGATGGTTGAGATGGGAGTGACTACTGTCGAGGCTAAAAGTGGTTATGGGCTTGATGTTGCTACCGAGCGAATGCAGCTGGAGGCAATCCGCAATCTTCAGCAGAGTGCCGGCGCGCCCCTTAACGTAGTTGCTACTTTCCTGGGTGCGCACGCTATACCGACGGAGTATAAAGGTCGCACATCGGAATATGTAGATCACATTATAGAAGAGATGCTTCCGCAGTTTAAGGATCTCGCGAAATTCTGTGATGTATTCTGTGAAAAGAACGTGTTCGAACTGGAAGATTCCCGCCGTCTGCTTTCGGCAGCAAGAGATATGGGTTATGATCTTAAGCTTCATGCTGATGAGATCGTGACTCTCGGCGGAGGAGAACTTGCAGCTGAATTAAAGGCTGTCTCGGCAGATCATCTGCTTCATGTCAGTGATGAAGGAATCCGTCGTATGGCCGAAGAAGGAGTGGTAGCTACACTTCTGCCTCTGACAGCTTTTGCTCTCAAGGAACCCTTCGCTCCGGCCCGGAAATTTATAGAGGCCGGGGCGGCCGTAGCTTTGGCCACCGACCTCAACCCGGGTTCTTGCTTCTCAGGATCGATCCCTTTGACGATTGCTCTTGCATGCATCCATATGAATATGACGATCGAGGAAACTCTGACTGCTCTTACTCTCAATGGAGCTGCCGCAGTAGGAATGGCAGATTCAATAGGATCTATCGAAAAAGGGAAGCAGGCGGATATCGCGATCCTTGAATTCGACAATCTAAATTATCTCCCGTACTACGTAGGCATGAACTGCGTGAAGACTACTATCCATAACGGAAGAATCGTCTATGACGCGAAGCCGATTGGGAATTACTGAAATAAAAAACTTACTTAAATCAAAAACTATACCATGCGTTTGGAAACTTATGCTATAGGTAGCTCTCCGCTGACCTATGATCTTATCGAACGTATTCTGAAAGATGGCACCAAGCTCACACTTTCGGATGATGCTCTCGTAAAAATTCAGCATTGCCGCGACTTCCTCGACCAGAAGACCGACAATAATACCGTGCCTATTTATGGAGTGACTACAGGCTTCGGATCTCTCTGCAACAAGCATATATCTCAAGAAGATCTTACAACGCTTCAGGAGAATCTGGTTAAGAGTCATTCCTGTTCTGTCGGGACCCCGGTAGCACCGGAGGTTGTGAAACTGATGCTTTTACTTAAAGCTCACGCCCTTTCCATGGGATTCAGCGGAGTGCAGGTAGAGACTGTGCAGCGTATTCTTGATTTCTATAACAATGATATTCTCCCGATCGTATACGACCGCGGATCTCTCGGTGCCAGCGGCGACCTCGCTCCTCTGGCAAATCTCTTCCTGCCTCTGATCGGGGAAGGAGAAGTGATGTTCCAGGGGAAACGTCGCTCAGGAAAAGAGGTACTGAATATATTCGGTTGGAACCCGATCACTCTGAAGTCTAAAGAGGGTCTGGCTCTGCTTAACGGCACTCAGTTTATGTCGGCTAACGGCATCAAGGCTCTTATCGACGGATGGCACCTCGTCAACTGCTTCGATCTTTTCGGAGCTATGTCGCTCGAGGCATTCGATGGCAGAATCGAACCTTTCTGGGACTGCATTCAACAGGTCCGTCCTCATCCCGGACAGATTCAGACAGGCAAAGTATTCCGTCATCTGCTTGAAGGGTCAGAGATCATAAAGAGAGAGAAGGAGCATGTGCAGGATCCATATTCGTTCCGCTGCATTCCTCAGGTGCATGGCGCAGTCAAGGATGCCATGAATCATGTGACCGACGTGCTTCACATCGAAATCAACTCCGTGACAGACAATCCGACCGTCTTCCCCGATGAAGACATGGTTGTGTCGGGAGGTAACTTCCACGGCGAGCCGCTTGCTCTGGCATTCGACTATATGGGAGTAGCTCTTCATGAGCTCGGAAATATATCGGAGCGTCGCACTGCCCAACTTATCCTCGGACTTCGCGGACTGCCGGAATTCCTCGTTGCAAAACCGGGCCTGAACTCCGGATTTATGATACCGCAGTATGCCGCGGCTTCTATGGTCAGCCAGAATAAGATGTATGCATGGCCGGCGAGCTGCGACTCTATCGTAAGCTCCAACGGCCAGGAAGACCTCGTCTCCATGGGAGCCAACTCTGCTACGAAACTTCATAAAATCATCGACAATCTTAAATATATAGCTGCAATCGAACTTATGAATGCAGCTCAGGGTATAGATTTCCGTCGTCCGTTGAAATCTTCGCCCTATATTGAGACGGTGATGAAGAACTTCAGAGAGAAGGTGCCTTTCGTAGAAGATGATGTAGTGATGGAAGACTATATCAGGAAGACTATGGAATTCCTTGACAATTTTGATATCGTAATCGAATAATAACCCTTTACGTAGTGTCATTTAAGTTATGTCTCTGTGGACGGAACTTAAATGACACTATATAATTAATCACTAAAATTTCAATTAATGAAAAAAGTATTTACATTTGTTGCATCTGCATTCATTATGGCTCCTGCATTATTGCAGGCTGCCGATAATGTGGGCCTCAATCAGTTTGCAACGCTCAGTCCGACGCCTGGCGAAGTGAGTCTTTCAGTTAATGAATCAGGTCTCAGCGGATTTAACTTCTCATTCAATGATGGAAAGGGAGAAGTAGCGCGTGATAAGGACCTCTTCATTACGTGTAAGCGAAATGGCAATGTGATAAGCCAGGTACCCGCATCCAACACAGCGTTTGTCAAATATGATGGAGTATACGCCCATGTCTGGCAGGTTTCTTTGTTTGCTCGTCCTAACTATGAATGTATGGCAGGAGGGGATTATGAAATCACAATTCCGGAGGGGTTCTTTCTGATAGGTGATGACAAGACGCCTAATTCAGAGATTGTCATTAACTACTACATTGCTCCTTCCAATGTGGAAATATTCCCGGCTGAAGGTAGAAACTTCTCATTTCTTCAGGATTTTACCATCACATTCGGTGATGCCAAATCCATTGAGGTTAATGAGAAATCAGAGCATAAGATAGAAATAATCGACATGTATAACGGCACTCCCGATGATCCTTTGACGGGAGGTGATGAAGACGATGAACCGGTCGTCCCTGCAGATGATCCTGGATTGCCTTTCACATACACCATCAATGGGAATTCCATAACTCTGCATCTTGTAGAGCCCGCTACCACCGGAAGTACATACGCTCTCACTATTCCTGCAGGCGCGATCAACCTTATAGATGAAAATGGCAATGTGACGCAGAATGCAGAACTGATTTATCAGTACGGAATTCCTAAAGTAGGTAAAGGTCAGCCTGAAATCACAAATGTAGGTTCTCTCGCAATAGAATTCCCCGGAGTAATAGAGTTGCAGCTTCAACCCGGTGAAACGCTCTTCACAATCAATCAGATGGGAGCAAACTTCCTGTATGAACTTAACGAAGATGGAAGTTATGGCGACCCGATTGCGACTTTCAGAGCTGCTGCAAAAAATTCATCATATTATATAGATGAAAATAAAAAGCCCATCCCGGGCACTGAAGACAAAATTTTCCTTGTCAATCAGCTTGGAAGCGATGTCCGAATCGCTCCTGCACCCGGAATGTTTGCTCTCGTGACATCAAATGCTCTTTACTCTGTCAGAACTGAGACCGGCGGCGTCAATTTCATTAATCAGTTTACATATACTTTCGAAGTAATCGACGGCGGACTATTCAATATGGAATTTACTCCGGAGGCCAATTCAGTTGTAGAAAGCCTTGACTGCATAAAGGTTAAATTCCCGGATGCTTATGAAGTAAAAGTGAATGGAGGCACCTCATGGTTGCGCAGTACGACTACATCTTATCAGTTCTATGCGCAGACTGAAGTTGAGGACGATAATACTGTAGTATTCAAGACCGGCGTCCCCGTTACTCTTCACGGTGACTACCGATTCACTTCCAATATCGGCACTGTAGAAGTTGATGGCGACTGCGTCGGTATCGTAGTAGAATATCAGGTCAACGAACTCTCGGATTCCAAGCAGATTGCTGAAGCAGTGGTCCTTCCCGAAAAGTTTGATATCATCAATGCTCAGGGCATGATTATCAAGCGCAACGCTAACGTGAATGATCTCAACGAACTCCCTGCAGGTATCTATATTGCAGGCGGCAAGAAGATTGTCAATCGCTGGTAATAGGATATCAGGAATCTGACGAGAAATAATCCTGATTAATCAATATTAAAGCGCATCTTCCGGTAAAATCGGAAGGTGCGCTTATTCTTTATTCGCACATTTCTTTATTATCTTATGATTTGAAAATATCACTTGCAGATATCATCGGAAAATATTAACTTCGCAAGATATTTTGACCATAGACGAGTATTTAGACCAAAATGGGAAGAAAGAAAAAAGAGTTGCCCTTGCTTAAGGGAATAGAGATTTCCGGGATGGCAGCTGAAGGAAAAGCTATAGCCAAAGTAAAGATGAAAGCTGAAGATGATTCAGCGATAGTCATATTTGTGCCTTATGCTGCTCCGGGAGATATTGTCGACTTGCAATTGGACAAGAAGAAACGGTCGTATGCCGAGGGGCATATTGTAGAAATGATAACTCCTTCTCCTGCTCGTTGCGAGCCGCGTTGCCGCCACTTTGGAATCTGCGGTGGATGCAAATGGCAGCATATACCTTATGAGGCTCAGCTGGAGCAAAAGCGTCTTCAGGTATCCGACGCGCTAACGCGCATCGGCAAGATAGATCTGCCCGAAATCCGGAAAACTCTCGGCTCCGAATGTGCTTGGGGATATCGAAATAAAATGGAGTATACGTTCTCCAACAAAAAATGGCGCACATGGGAAGAGATACGCTCCGGAAAGGATTTTGAAGATTCTTCTGATGCCCTCGGTTTTCATATTCCGGGTGCTTTTGATAAAGTCCTGCACATAGAGGAATGTCTTCTCCAGGAGGATTTCGGCAATAGGCTGCGCAATTTCATTTATGACTTTGCTGAAAAAAACGCTCTTTCTTTCTATGATATCAGAAACAACGAGGGCCTTCTGCGCACTCTTATGATCCGTACTGCATCGACAGGAGAAAAGATGGTGGTAGTTGCTTTTGGAGCCGACAAGCCGGAAGAAATCAAAAAAGTGATGTCTGCAATTGCAGATGAATTTCCTGAGATTACATCTCTCGAATATGCCGTCAATCTGAAGCTAAACGATAGTCTTGCTGACGTGGATATAATTCCGTTCAGAGGTCCGGACTACATCGAGGAGGAGATGGAAGGATTGAGATTCAGGATTAATGCGAAATCTTTCTATCAGACTAATTCGCGCCAGGCCTATGAGCTATATAAGGTTGCGCGTCAATTTGCAGGTCTCGAACCGGGCACTCCCGAATATAACGGCCTTCAGGAAAAGCCTCTTGTTTATGACCTTTATACGGGTACCGGGACAATCGCAAACTTTGTAGCCCGCGAAGCCCGGAAGGTAATAGGAATTGAATATGTTGAGGTCGCTATAGAGGATGCCCGACTCAATTCGCAAGTAAACGGCATAGACAATACCCTTTTTTATGCAGGAGATATGAAAGACGTTCTGACCGACGAGTTTATCGCCAATCATGGACGGCCTGATATTATGATAGTTGATCCTCCGCGAGCAGGTATGCATGAAGATGTAGTCAAGACCATTCTTAATGCGGCTCCTGAAGTAATCGTCTACGTAAGTTGTAACCCCGCATCGCAGGCTCGGGACCTTGCTATGATGGATGCAATGTATGAGGTGACGGCAGTGCAACCGGTAGATATGTTTCCGCATACTCATCATGTAGAGAATGTAGTGCGTCTGCAGAAGCGTCAATGTGCTAAGCAGAAATCTGACGAGCCGGATAATATTTAAGGGGAAAGATGAATTTCAGAACGGAATATAAGACCTCAGAATCCCCTCTTCGCCTTTCAGCACATCGCAATCTGTTATTCTTCGGCTCATGTTTCTCCGAGAATATATGCCGAAAGATGAGAGAGTCTTTATGGCCCGCAGTTAATCCCGCAGGGGTGCTTTACAATCCGGCCTCCATAGCCACTATTCTGGATAGAATCTTGGAGGAAAGGGATGTGAGGGAGGATTGGATCGCGCGGTATGACGGTGTATATCATAACATGCTTTTGGATTCCGGGTTCTCTTCTGTAAGCGTGAAAGAGATGAATGACAAATATGTCAAGACTATATCGGATTGCAGGGGGAAATTACGCCTGGGAGCAGACATTATTGTGACTTTCGGGACCGCATTCGTATATACTCTCGAAAATTTCGATCGTCTCATAAGTCATGCAAATCATAAGGAATCAAATAGCCGTAGGTTTCAATATGATCCCGAAGGATGCAATGAAGCCGGGTTTCACCGTGTCCCTCAGCCTTTTATAGTGGGAAACTGCCATAAGATGCCGTCTTCAGATTTCTCCCGGCGAATGATGAGTGTAAGTGAAATAGTCGGGATCTGGAATAATCTTATTCCCAGACTTCGCGACAAGTATCCGTCTACACGTATTATTTTCACATTGAGTCCGGTAAGGCATCTTAAGGATGGATTTGAGGGAAATTCGCTGTCGAAAGCTGTGGTCCGTCTCGCCATTGATGAAATATTAAAAGATAAGCATCCCGCAGAATTCAGTTACTTTCCGGCGTATGAGATTCTCCACGATGATCTGCGGGATTATCGCTTCTATGCTACTGATCTGGTGCATCCTTCAGAATCTGCAGTAGATTATATTTATGACATATTTCAAAGGACTTATATTCCTGAGGCAGACCGTAATCTTGCACGCCGCGGGATTGAACTTCAGCGGGGATTACATCACAGGCCCATAATAGATAATCCCGTTGCAGAGGCGGAGCGGAATTCAAAATTACGATCCAAGGCGGAAGAGTTAAAGAAGCAATGGCCGGAATGTCTGTTGCCTTGATTTATAATTAGAAATTGTGCAACTGAAAAAAATATTAAAAGATTGGTCTTTGATAATTGCCATGCTCGCGGGAATCTTCGGGTTTCTGCTGCTTGATGCCATGCATTTATCTCAGGAAGTGAGAGGCTTTCTGATGCAGAGTGTCCATGTGATTCAACCTCTGCTTATCTTTACGATGCTTTTTCTGACGTTCTGTAAGATTTCGCTCAGTGAACTTCGACTATCGGGTTGGCATTTATGGTTGATACTCTTCCAGGGTGGTCTATTCCTCGGGATCGCTTTGCTGCTGATATCCATGCCGCAAAGCGGATTGCGTGTCATACTTGAAGGAGCGATGATCTGCCTGATATGCCCGACTGCCACAGCAGGAGCGGTGATTACCCGAAAATTAGGAGGAAGCGCGGCTTCCATTACGACGTATACCATCATAATTAACCTTCTGACGGCGTTGCTTGTGCCTGCGTTTGTGCCGCTCGTGCATCCTGCTGCGGGAGTAGGATTTTTTTCAGCGGGATGGAAAATTCTTTCTAAAGTGTTTCCTCTTCTTTTGCTCCCTCTTCTGGCAGCTCTTCTGTTGAGGAAGTTTATGCCTCATACGCGCGAACGACTTGCTGCCAAGCAGGAATGGTCGTTTTATTTATGGATAGTAGCTTTGGCGCTTGCGTTGGCAGTGACGACTCATACAGTAAAGCGTACTGAGGTTGATCTTTTGACCCAGATAGGGCTTGTAGTCATATCATTGATATGTTGTCTTGTTCAGTTCGGCTTCGGCCGATTGATGGGGAAGAGATATGGAGATGCCGTGACGGCCGGACAGTCGCTCGGACAAAAGAACACTGTGCTTGCCATATGGATGGGTTATACCTTTTTTACTCCAATCACTGCTCTTACCGGAGGGTTCTACAGTATATGGCACAATATTATCAATTCCATTCAGCTATATCGTCATAAGCAAAAACATTCGAAGGGAATTAGAGCCAGTTTACTAAAGAATGTTAACGAGAAAATGTACAGATTTTGAGGCAGTTTCGATTTTTGAAGAAGGAGCGATGCGGGCATCGTGACTGATGAAAAGATCGAAAATGGCTAAAATATGGGCGTTTTATCGTTGATATTCGATCAAAATGAAATTTTAACAGTTCTTAGTAAACGGGCTCTAATCCGGAGATCTGATTATTAATTCAGATATCGCGTAGTCATCATCGGAAGGATGATAGGAATCTCCGGCGACAAAAATACTTTTTCCCAGCCCACGATAAGGTACGTAAAATCTATCGTAAGTATAATCTATCCCAAGAGCATCCAATATAGAAGGAAAAATATCAAGTTGAGTTACTTCTTCCCGGCGATAATTTTTCATTCCCGAATTCAGAATTATTATTGGCACGCTGTATTTGAAGAATTGCGAAGAGACATCATCAGGCGCGATTTCATGATCTCCCGTAATCACGATGACCGAATTATCAAACAGACCATCATTTTTCAAAGCCTCAATAAATTCTCCAAGACTGTTGTCGAAATGTAGAAGTCGTCTGAGATATTCTTTATCCCGAGGATCCGGAAATTCCTTATCTACATCTTTGGGAAGCTGCGTACTGACGATATTTGTCAGATAAGGATTATGCATTGAAAGCGATGATATAAACATGAAGAAGGGTTCTTTCATCTTCTTGATTTCCTTCAGCGCGGATTTGAAGATAATGCTGTCCTGGTCATATGGATCTACTGCGATGCCACTGATAAGTCCATCGTAGCCGTACGCTTTATTTGTCAGTCCATGCGACCAAAGACTGCTATATTCCCCGATTACTTCCATTGAATTGCCATAAAATGCTTTCGCCAGGGCCGGATAGTTGCCCGACGCATAGTTTGTCACCAACACTTCATAATGCAAAGGAGTCAGCCCGGTATTTATCATAAACTGCGCGTCCGAGGAGCGTCCGAGGCGTGCGAGAACCTCGCAATCCTTGACAAATACGGCTGAAGAATCCGAAGTCATTTTATACATTGCAGGCATAAATGATTCTGCTCCCCGCATGTCAAAGACCGTAGATGGCAATGATTCAACTACTATAACAATAAGATTCTTCCGTAACCCCCCGGTATTTAAGGAATCCTTGAAATTTATTGAACCATCATATCGATTCGCACTTTCTGTAAGATATAATCTTACCTTCTCAATATCTTCGGCACTTAATTTATGATAGATACCAAAAGATTTATAGACTGTCCATGCGAGATACCCCGTAAAGTTATGTTGACGATACTTGGTCAGCCAGTCAGTCATTGAATTTTTAAAAAGTGACCTGGCAGCCTGATAATAGTCGCTGCTGAATAAAAACATTTTGGTCCTTCGGATTTCAGCAACATAGCCTATCCCCCAGCACAACACCACGCAGATAATCACCGACCACCTGAACTTCCGGGGAAGTGAATACCCGACCGACTTTCTCCAGCCAAAAATAAGGGTATATAGAACCGGAATTATTGTAGCCGCAGCCAATATAAGATCCGGACCCTTTAAAGAAGAGAGTGTGCTTCTCAGCACAAATTTATTGGAGAAATCAGAAACATAAAGAGACGGAGCGATAATATCTCCGAAATTCCGGAGATAAATGATATTCGCAAATATCATAATAGCGAAAAAAGCTATTAACGGAAGTATGATGAGTTTCCATGCCCTTTTGAGGAATAGCAACGGAATGATCAATATCCCGGCATCTGCCAGACAACTGAGAATCTTGAAGGAGAGGGATATTGCCTTGAATGCTACGCAATATTGCATATATCCGAATATGATAAGCAGGCAGGAAAAGCAGGTCAGGATAAAACCCAAGCCGATCTTGTCGTCGGATATGCTGTTTCGATGTCGAAAATTGAAGTCCCAAGGCATAGTCATATTTTGTGGGAAGTGGGAGGCGGGGAGATTGTAATATTACGAGTTAAGAGTCCATCCCACGGAAAATCCGGAGGTGGACTCTTAAATATAACGTGTAATTATTTTTCATATTATTCCTTTCGACTCAAAGCGAGGGAAGGAATCTCAATCAGCTATTAAAATGCGGTCAGGCAAAGGTCGGTGATCCAGATCCAGAGCGGACAGAATCCGATGAATAGGATGACGGAGAGTGTCAGTGATGTTGTGCCTGTCGCTACATAGGTGTCATATTCGTCGGCAATGATGATGCCTGAGAATGCCGGGGGAAGCGCGCCGGCTACTACGAGCATCTTAAGGTTCATCGGGTCCATCTTGAAGATCAAACCGAGGATGAGCAATACTGCCGGCATAAGGACCATCTTCATGATGGAGCCGAGAATAGCCTGCCAGTTGATGGAAATCTTGATAGCCGACAGTGTGATACCTGCAGAGAATACCGCCATTGATGCGTTTGCTTTGGCGATGAGGTCAAACGACGGACTTGCAGCCTTCGGCCATGGAATCCCGATAAGTACCCAGACTACGGCCAGGATAGGAGCCCAAGCTACAGGTTGCGCCAGAGCATGAAGCACCGGTTTCCAGAAACTCTGCTTCGTCTTCTTCGGATCAGTGTCATCAAGCGATGCATTCATGAGTGAAAGACCAACCGGAATACCGATAGCATTGACGACAATGCCGACGATCGCTACTACAAGAGCTACTCTCGGAGTAGTGCCGAAGATAGGCTCCAAGACCGCGAATCCGAGGAAGCCGATCGTAGGCGATCCGCTGATCAACGCTGATACGGCGGCGTCAGCCCCGGTGTTTTTCTTAAACAACCGGAATACGAAATAGACAAGCATGAAGCAGGCCATTATGCCTACTGCCGATATCAAAGTCAGCTTGATATCCTTCGCGAGATCTTCGCGGGATGCCTGCACGATCGAGACGAACAAAGCTGCCGGCAACGCGAAGTCGAGGACGACCTTATTGAATTTCTTGGCGTCCTGGCCCGAAAATGCACCCTTCTTTCCGGCAATAAAGCCGGCCAGCATGACTACGATAATCGGGACTATGGCGTATAATATTACGTGTGATAGATCCATAGTATGAAATTATTAGTAAGATTAGACAGTATAGTCGATAAGAGGAGTCGGATTCAGATAACCTATATGGCCGGATTCCTTGCCGGCATCGGCAGCAAGCTGAACGTCAATGAGTGCAGGAGCTTTCGACGCAACTGCTTCTTCAAGGGCTGCCTTAAGTTCTTCGATTGTCTTTACTCTATAGCCTTTGGCTCCGAATGCTTCGCCGATCAGATCGTACTGAGCATTGATATCAAGCGTAGTCGGAGCGGGCGCTTCGCCGCCTGAAGGATTTACGCCGATACCGTTGTAGATACCTCCGTTGTTGAATACAAGGACAGTCACAGGGAGTTTATATCGACATATCGTAGCGAAGTCCATGCCGGAGAATCCGAATGCGGAGTCGCCTTCTACTGCTACGACACTCTTACCGGTAGCAACGGCTGCACCGATACATGAACCCATACCCATACCCATGATCGACCAGGTAGCGCAGTCAATGCGATGACGAGGTTGGAACATATCGACAGCGTCGCGGGTATCATCAAGAGTGTTCGCACCTTCATTGACAAGCATAATGTCAGGGTGAGATTCTAAGAAAGGTTTGATTACCGAAAGAGCGCTCCAGTGATTCATAGGACTTACTTTGGAGGCATCTTCAAGTCGGGTGCGGAACTTTGCGTTTTTCTCCTTTGATTCAGCCTGCAGAGAGGGGATCCAATCCGATTCAGTCTGCATTGATTTTCCTTTAAGAGCTTCAAGAATCATATCAAGCGAGAGTCCCATATCGCCGACAACAGGTGCTGCGATCGGTACGTTGCGATCGATTTCGGTAGGTTCGACATCCAGCTGGATAAACTTCATATCAGGATTCCATTTACCCTTGCCGAATTCGAGCATCCAGTTGATGCGCGCGCCTATCACCATTACTACGTCAGACTTCTCCATTATTGTAGAGCGGCAGCTGAGAGCTGATAGTTCGCCATTGTCAGGCATAAGACCTTTTGCCATTGACATTGAAAGATATGGAATCTTATAGGTCTCGATCAATTGCTTGATCTTGTCATCAACCTGAGCATATGCTGCACCCTTACCGAGCAGGATAGCGGGTCGCTTGGCGGAAGTGAGGATCTCTACCGCTCTGTCGACAGCTGATTGAGTGGGAGCTACAGGAGATGCAATATCGACCGGAGTATAGAAAAGTTTTTCTGCCTCTGAAGCATCCATTATCTCGCCGAGTGCCGGCGTCGTCATATCGATATAGACGCCCCCGGGTCGGCCGCTGATTGCAGCCCGATATGCACGTGCTACGGCAGAAGGAATATCTTTGGCGTAAGAGCATCTGAAGGCAGCCTTAACAAGCGGACGAGCAGTGTTGAGCTGATCAAGCTGTTCATAGGTCCCCATATTCATGTCGACCATAGTCGGATCGGAAGCCCCTGAGATCTGAATCATCGGGTAACAATTGACTGTTGCATTAGCGGTAGCCGTCAATCCGTTGAGGAATCCTAAAGAGGATACGGTCAGCAGGACTCCGGGCTTCTTAGTAAGGTAGCCATGGGTAGCAGCTGCCATGCCGGCCTGCTGCTCGAAACGGAATCCGTAGTAATTGATGCCGATTTTCTGCATCGCATATGCAGCTTCAGTGACCGGGATGCCGACGAGGCCGTAGACATCCATCAATCCGAGGCGACGCAGAGATTCGGCCAGAATATACATTCCGGTGACTTGCTCCGGAAATTTAGGTTTATCTTGAGTTGAATTTGAATTATTTACTGAGTTAGCCATAGTAATTTCTTTTTATAATGCGCGTAGTGAATTCTATTCTATATGTCAAAAAGTATGACAACAGATATTACGCAGTTGCAAAAATGTAGCTTGAGGGGAAGCCTGTCAACCAGGATGTCCTTCACAAGCTACTTAATTTCATTTTATGTTATTAATAATCAATTGGATAAATATTGAATCGGTTTTGAGGGGATTCATTACATTTGGCCGTCGGCAAGGGGTTTGGTAGTACCGTTCTTTGCGAAAGCTTCGATCTCTTCCTGAGAATATCCGAGAGATGACAGAATTTCCTCATTGTTTCCACCCAATTCAGGAGCAGGACCATAGGTAGGCTGATAGTTTGACATTGTAAACGGACAACCTACAGTTACAAATTCACCGATTTCGCCTCCCTGATTGATGTTGACGAGTGTATTGCCGTCATAGAGTGACTTATCCGCCAGAAGTTCCTGAGTTGAGATAACCGGACCAACGGGAACCCCTGCCTTACTCAAAATTTCTGTTACTTCAAATTTGGTCTTGTTGGCACACCATGCACCGATTCTTTCATAGATTTCCTTTTTATGACGATCGCGTGCATCAGCAGTATTGAAATTGGGATTGGTGAGCCAATCCTCGAAGCCGAATGCCTGACATGCTTTCTCGAATTCCTTGGCGCCACGCTGAAGGATGACGTAAACATAGTTGTTGGCTTCCTCTTCCGTATCCATCGGACCGGACGGGAGACATTTATAAGTCCATCCGAGGACACCGCCACCTTCGATATTACCCGAGCGAGGAACAGTCTTACCGAATTTCTCGTCAGGATACTGAGGATATTGAGTCAAATATCCGATCTTATCAAGAGTCAGCTGGTCACGAGTCTTGATTCGGCAGAGGTTAAGACATGCATTGTGCATGCTCTGATAGACATATACTCCTTCGCCTGTCTTTTCGCGCTGACAAAGAGCAGCAAGCAGACCGATAAGAAGGTGCATACCTGTATTTGAGTCGCCGAGGGCGGCACCGCTCTGGGTTGGCATATTGTAAGCGCCTTCAAACCATCCGGTTGTAGTCGCTGCTGCGGCTGTCACCTGAGCGATAGGTTCGTAAGCTTTCAGATTAGCATATTGAGAAGATACCGGGAAGCCCTTGATTGTACCATAGATACAGCGCGGATTCAGTTCATGTACCGCTTCCCATGAAAAGCCGAGTTTATCCATTGCCCCGGGGTGGAGGTTCTCGACGAAGATATCAGCTTCCTTGATCAGTTTGGTAAGGATAGCTTTGCCATCGGGAGTTTTCGCATCCAGAGAGAGAGACTTCTTGTCGGAGTTGAGCTGGAGGAAGTAGTAGGAAGGAAGGTCAGGATTAAACTGAAGTTCTTTACGTGTGGCATCACCTACGCCGGGACGTTCGATCTTAATTACGTCTGCGCCAAGCCAGGCGAGCATCTGAGTACATGAAGGACCTGATTGAACTTCAGTGAAGTCTACTACCTTGATTCCTTGAAGGGGGGGCTGTGTTCATAGTTTTGTGTGTTTTTTATAGTTATATTGTTAATGTTTTTCAGAGTATCTTAGTTTATAAGTTTATTAACTTATTTCTAAACACTTCGATAATAAAACATTTATAAAATTGTTAAGGTTGGGATTTGTGTGTTAAAAAATGTTATATATATTATTTTGATATGAAATATTCATTAAATTTGCTTAAGCATTTGAATAAATGTCGGTGTGAGACGACCTGTTGGGTTTATTTGCCTGTCATTCAATAAATTGAGTGTAGATATTATTTGATTCTTAAAATGATAAACCATGAAGATTGTAGTGGCCTCCGATTCATTTAAAGGATGTCTGTCTTCAGCGGAGGTTGCCGACGCTATCGAATCGGGGATCGCAACCATTGCGGAAGATATCGATATTATAAAGCTTGAAGTCGCTGACGGGGGAGAAGGCACGGCGGATGTTATCGGACGGTCCCTTAATGGAGAATCAATATTCGGCAGGACCCTGTCGGCTTGCGGAGAAAAAATGTCTACCCGATATTGGATAATCCGAAACGATACGGCTGTAATAGACGTAGCTTCTTCATGCGGAATTGAGCACGTCGGATCAACACCGAATGTCATTAATTATTCAACATTTGGCTTAGGAATTGTAGTATTGGATGCCTTTAATAAAGGTTGCAGAAAGTTTATCATCGGACTTGGCGGAAGTGCTACCTGCGATGGGGGACTCGGACTTCTTTCTGCTCTCGGGGTGAAGTTTTCACCCCGCCTGTCAAGAAGTTTTCCTATCGCCGATGATATGAAAAATGTAGAATATTTTGACTTAACGGATGCACGACGGGATATAATGGACTGCGAATTCGTAGTATTATCGGATGTTACAAATCCTCTATATGGTCCGGATGGAGCTGCTGAAATATTTGCCCCTCAAAAGGGAGCGACTCCCGATCAGGTAAAGATTCTCGATGAAGGACTGCGACATTTGTCAAGGATTGGAAAGGAGAGTACGGGAACAGACAGAAGTCTTGATCCCGGGGCCGGAGCAGCCGGTGGATTAGGATGGGCGTTTCTTACATTTTTCAATTCCCGAATGGAGAGCGGAGTTTCGGGAGTTCTTGACATTACAGGGTTCAATGAGATAGTGAAAGATGCAGATCTGGTCATTACAGGTGAAGGTCGGATGGATAATCAGACTATGTCCGGCAAATTGCCTATGGGAGTATGTCGGAGAGCGCAGTATTATGGAGTTCCTACGGTAGCGCTCGCAGGTACTGTAGATAATGCACTCGATCTGTTGCATGCCGGTTTTGCCGGTGTCTTTTCAATAATTCCCCGCCCAATGACATTGCAAGATGCCATGATCGGGGAAAATGCGAAGGAATCTATTCGTAATATGGCCGCCTCGATTGTGAAGTTGTTTGTTGGGAGAAAGAAATGATAATTCAGAATTTAATATTATAAAACAGTGGATTTTGTCATAGATATGTTGCGGGAATATCCCGCGTTGGCTTTATTCCTTACTGTCGGTCTGGGATTTTGGCTCGGACGGTTGAAGATAGGAATGTTTACACTTGGGCCTGTCACTGCCGTTCTTATTGTCGGAGTACTTATCGGTCAGTTGAATATTGAGATGTCTTCTCAGTTGAAGAGTGTCTTCTTCATGATGTTTCTCTTTTCAATCGGATACAGTGTTGGCCCTCAGTTCTTCCGTTCGCTGAAAGGAATGGGGCTCAAGCAGGTCTTGTTTGCGGTGTTGATGAGTGCGTGTTGCTTCGGTTCCACTTTGGGAGTTGCATTATGGATGAAATATAATGCGGGAGAAGCAGTCGGATTATTCAGCGGATCTCAGACTTGCTCGTCACTATTGGCGGTAGGTAGCGATGCTATTGGAAAACTTCCGATTGGAGATGACGCTAAGAAAGGAATACTTGATATTATTCCGGTATGCTATGCAGTGACATACGTGTTCGGCACTTTGGGGACTGTGATCATATTGGGAACACTCGGCCCTGTATTTCTTGGAGGGTTGGACAAGGTGAAGAGGCAGACTGCCGAACTTGAAGCAGAGATGAATGAAGCTTCATGGAAGAGTGACCCGGTAAATGTCAATGCGCTTCGCCAGGTTGCATACAGATCCTTTCAAGTGGTCAATCCGTTTTTTGACACTCCGCGTGCCGTGGAGGAGGTGGAGACATATCTCAGGCGTAAAGGTAAGGTACTGTATATCGACAGAATCCGCAAAGCTGACGGCTCAATAGTCGTAGGGACTCCGGAAGAGACTATCTCGCGTGGTGATACGGTAGTGGCCTGCGGTCGACGACAATATCTTCTGCATAATCGAGGTTATCTGGGAGTTGAGATCAATGATGAAGAATTGTTGGAATATCCGGTAGAAAGAATCCCTGTCCTTGTGCGTTCAGATGAAGTGTCGGGGTATAGTGTGCATGATTTAAGAGCCAAAACGTTTATGCGTGGAGTAGTTATTGAGGAGCTTCAGCATGGAGATGGAGCGACGGTAGAGATTCACCCCTCTACAATGATTCGTAAGGGTGATACTCTCGTACTCGTCGGTCAGCGAAAAAATATCCGGAATGCAAGTGAACATATAGGATTTATCGATGAGCCTACGAATAAGACCGATCTGATGTTTGTCGGACTCGCAATCTTCATAGGAGCTTTTCTCGGTGCTATTCCTATAGTTATAGAGGGGATACCTGTCAGCTTTGGCATAAGCGGAGGATCATTGATAGGTGGATTGGTATTCGGTTGGTTGCGAACACGCCGTCCGACTCTGGGTCATATTCCTGCCCCGGTTTTGTGGCTTATGAATAATCTCGGACTGAATGTATTTATAGCAGTGGTCGGCATTGACTCGGCTCCTTCATTTATAGCCGGAATAAAGGCTGTAGGATGGTCGCTTCCTCTTGTAGGCGCTCTGGCGACTACAGTGCCGCTGATTATCGGATTACTTATGGGAAGATATATCTTCAAATTTAATCCAGCTATTACGCTTGGATGTTGCGCAGGAACGCGTACGTGTACTGCATCCTTGGGTGCGGTCCAGGAAACGCTCGGCTCCAATCTTCCAACCGTGGGTTATACAGTCACTTATGCCGTTGCCAATATCCTGCTGGTAATCTGGGGTATAATAATGGTTGCCTGCTTATAGGAATTTAAGAGCCCGTTTACTAAGAACTGTTAAAATTTCATTTTGATCGAATATCAACGATAAAACGCCCATATTTTAGCCATTTTCGATCTTTTCATCAGTCACGATGCCCGCATCGCTCCTTCTTCAAAAATCGAAACTGCCTCAAAATCTGTACATTTTCTCGTTAACATTCTTTAGTAAACTGGCTCTAAAGGTCCGGCTTTAAGATATACATCACTTTAAAATATTCTTAAGAGTCGTAAGACAAGATACGGGCTTGTAAGTTTTATGGGCCTGAGGTGGAAAACCAAGGATAATCTTATGAAATATTTTATTTTATTTTTTATATCCCTTACTCTAACCTTTTCTGCAAGTGCGGTTAAGGAGATACATGTCGACAAACAAAAATGCGTGCTTCGGGTGATTGACAACGACAAAATTGTCTTCTCCGCTCCGGTATGCGTAGGGAAGAATAAAGGTCAGAAAAAGCGGGCCGGGGATCATAAAACTCCGGAGGGTACTTTTAAAATCACCTCCATTGAAAACTCGTCGGGATGGGACCATGACTTTCGAGATGGTAAAGGAAAGATAAAAGGGGCTTATGGTCCTTGGTTTTTCCGATTGAATACTCCGCAGAGTAAACATATCGGGATTCATGGCACATGTTTTCCTAACAGTGTGGGGACCCGGTCAAGCGATGGATGCGTCCGTCTTCGGAATTCTGATCTAAAGAATCTTAAGAAACATGTAAAGGTTGGAATGAAGGTTATTATTCATAAAGATTAGATGGCACGATAGAAAATATTAAATACTTGTTTTTCCAATAATTTAAACCTTATCATCATGATCCCATTATTAATTGCACTCGTAGTATTGATTGCCGGATATTTCATCTATGGAAGTTTTGTAGAAAAAATTTTCAATACAGATCCATCCCGTCCGACTCCCGCCTCAACTATGGCCGACGGGATCGACTACATTGCCATGCCAACGTGGAAAGTCTATCTGATTCAGTTTCTTAATATAGCCGGAGTCGGACCGATCTTCGGTGCTATAATGGGCGTGATGTATGGTCCGGCATCTTTTTTATGGATAGTATTGGGCACGATATTTGCAGGCGCTGTCCATGACTTCATATCAGGTATGATTTCTTTGCGTCTTGGAGGTAAGTCTTTACCCGAGATTGTAGGCAGTGAGCTTGGAAAGAAGATAAAGGTTATCATGAGCATATTTACATGTGTGTTGCTGGTGATGGTCATTGCTGTATTCGTACGTACTCCCGCAAATTTGCTCGCTACTCTGACTCCTGATCATCTGAATGCTACATTCTGGGCCGTATGCATCTTCCTTTATTATATTCTTGCCACTCTTCTTCCCGTCGATAAATTGATTGGCAATCTCTATCCTCTCTTCGGATTTGCGTTGCTTTTTATGGCGATTGGCATAATGGGGTATATGTTGTTTGGCGGTGTGACAATTCCCGATGGTTTTTCAGAAGGTCTCTTTAATCGTCATCCTGCAGGAGAGGCGGCTCCAATTTTCCCGATGATGTGTATTTCTATAGCCTGCGGGGCAATATCCGGATTCCATGCCACTCAGAGTCCTATGATGGCAAGGTGTCTTAATAATGAGAAGCATGGCCGAAAGGTTTTCTATGGGGCAATGATTTCTGAAGGTATAGTAGCTCTGATCTGGGCAGCTGCCGCAATAACCTTCACGGGAGGATATGATAAACTTGCCGGATATATGACTGATCACGGTCAGGATGCCGGAATCCTTGTCCATGAAGTATGCGTCAAATGGCTGGGTACTTTTGGCGGTGTACTGGCAATACTCGGTGTGATTGCTGCTCCTATAACTACCGGTGATACTGCAATGCGCAGTTTGCGTCTGATAATAGCTGATGCAGTCGGAATAAGCCAGAAGCAATTCATCAAGCGTCTTTTAGTAACATTGCCGATTGTTGCGATCAGTTATGTTCTTATAAATATCAATTTTGATGTACTGTGGAGATATTTTGCCTGGTGCAATCAGACATTGTCAATATTTACACTATGGGCCTGCAGTGTATATCTTGCGCGTTATCGTAAATCTTATCTTATTACAATGATTCCGGCAATATTCATGACGGCTCTTTGCGTGACCTTCATCTGCTATGCTCCATTGGGATCTTATAAGGAAGGAGTGGGTATTCCTCTTCTTTACAGTGAATGGGTCGGTATCATAGCAGCCTGCGTCTGCACACTTCTTTTCTATAAATGGAAAAGAATGGCAGATACGGTAGCGCAGAAATTGTAATATTCAGGCATTTCGTTTTATTAGGGAATTTAATAACTGATAAAATTGATTCTTGTAATAATTGAATAAATCCCGAGATAAAGGAAATAACTATACGACCGGCATCGACGCCCTTGGATTGGGTGACGATGCCGGAATTTTTTATATTTGAAATATCATGCGAGATATGATATTGTTGGCAGGAAGAGTCAGCATTGCTGTCAGAGATGATATATCATTCTCAGGGTGACAGTTAAGGTTGATTGCATTTACTGTAGCATTGAGCGTGTTTTCCCATTCAGCGCAGATCTCCGTCGGCGGCAGCGTTGGTGTGAAAAGAATTATGCGGCAGACATAATCGGAAACATAAGGATATCGTATTCTATGCTCTCGCCATTTCCGGATAATGGCATCTGCAATGTCGGAGTCTGCGATCAGAATATCGATATCCCTCCATGCCTTTAAAAGGTTATCCATATAGATAGGATTTAACGGATACCTTCGGACTCCGGTAAAAGCGGCATTTCTATCGGACTGGTCATAGCAATTCGACATAACGGAGACTTTGCAATCGGCATTTAAAAATTGTCGTGTAATATTGTCAACCTGCGGATTATCGCTTGCGATCAGTACTCTCTTCGGTGGAAATACAAAATGCATACCCGTCCGGCGCACCGATGATCCTGATTTTCTATATTCTCTTGCCACCTTCCCATTACGAAGATCCTCCATCCTTCTTTCCAAATAATTATCTGCCATAATGCCCGCAAAATTAATTAAATTCCGCAATATTTGCAATATGCAGTACTTGATCACCTCCCCAATTTATATTGGTTTGTTTTGAATGGATTTTGGTAAGGTATTTCGGGAAGTATTTTGTAACTTTGCATAGTTTAAATTAAGAGCCAGTTTACTAAAGAATGTTAACGAGAAAATGTACAGATTTTGAGGCAGTTTCGATTTTTGAAGAAGGAGCGATGCGGGCATCGTGACTGATGAAAAGATCGAAAATGGCTAAAATATGGGCGTTTTATCGTTGATATTCGATCAAAATGAAATTTTAACAGTTCTTAGTAAACGGGCTCTAAGACATATAGAAAAGTATGGAATTAATCAAAAATAAGGAATATGGAGGTGAGCGTCCTCTATTCGGCGCGCGCAATCTGCGCCTTGAGAATGTCACTATTCACGCCGGTGAATCGGCACTTAAGTGCTGCTCAGAGATTGAGGCGGATGGATGCACGTTTGAAGGGAAATATCCTTTCTGGCATGTGGATGGATTCAGAATTTCTAATTCTCTTTTTACCCCCGGAGCAAGGGCGGCACTTTGGTACTCACGTAATTGCGAGATGACCGATACGAGAGTAGACGCTCCGAAAATGTTTCGCGAGATGGATGGTATCAAGTTGCGGAATGTGACAATCCCGGATGCAGAAGAGACTCTATGGCATTGTGATAATGTTGACATAGAAAATGTCAGCGTAGAAAAGGCCGACTATCTGTTTATGCACTCCAATAATATTAGAATCCGCAATTGGCATCAACACGGCAATTATTCTTTTCAATATTGCAGTAACGTTGAAATCCGCGATGCAGAAATCCATTCTAAAGATGCATTCTGGGGCACGGATAATGTCACTATTTATGACTCTGTAATATCAGGTGAATATCTCGGTTGGCACTCCAGGCGTCTGACTTTGATCAGATGTAAGATCTCAGGAACTCAGCCTCTTTGCTATACCCGCGACCTCCGACTGATCGATTGCGAATTTTCACCGGATTGCGATCTTGCGTTTGAAGATTCCGAAGTAGAGGCTACATTGACTACTCCCATTGCAAGCATCAAGAATCCCAAGCGCGGATATATCCAGACTCCCTCTATTGGAGAAATCATAACCGACGAGCATTCCAAGGCGATAGAGCCCGTAAAGATAATTACAGGCAAATGATCGATTTCAACGTATTGACCGAACGTCGCAACTCGGGGTCTATGAAATGGGATGCCGAGGGCGATTCTCCGGATATTATCCCCCTATGGGTTGCGGATATGGATTTCCGTGCCGCCCCCGAAATTATTGATGCTTTAAAAAATAGAGTAGATGAGGGTATATTCGGCTACACTTATGTAGGGAGTGATTACTATGATGCTCTCATTAATTGGAATCTAAGACGCCATGATTGGGAAATAGACCGTAAGAGGGTGATTTATACTTCCGGTGTGGTCCCCGCCTTGTCGGCTATTATCAAGGCTTTGACAAAACCCGGAGAGGGTGTTATTCTTCAAACTCCGGCCTATAATTGTTTCTTCTCATCCATACGCAATAATAAGTGCCGCCAAATCGATAATCCTCTAATGAGAATTGAAGAAAATGAAGGATTCTCATATGAAATCGACTTCGAAGGACTTGAAGCTCTTGCCTCAGACCCGCTTAATACATTGATGATTCTTTGTAATCCTCATAATCCTACGGGGAGAGTGTGGAATAGCGGAGAATTGGAAAAGGTTGCGGAAATTTGTCGGCGTAATGGAGTTGTAGTTGTAAGCGATGAAATTCATTGCGAACTCGTACATCCGGATCAACCGGCATATATCCCTTATGCGACTATTGATTCGTCAGCTATTGTATGTACGTCTCCGAGCAAAGCCTTCAATACCGCCGGGCTGCAGATTGCAAATATTATTTGCCCGGACGACGAAACGCAAAGAAAAATAGACCGGGCTATCAACGACAATGAAGTCTGTGACGTCAATCCATTTGGTGTAGTAGCGCTCAAAGCGGCCTATAATAAAAGCGAGTTATGGTTGGCGGAACTCATTGATTATCTTGATAATAACAGGATAATATTGCGTGGCGAATTCGAATCCGCAATTCCTGAGATCAAGTTTTGTAATTCCGAGGCTACTTATTTAGCCTGGATGGATGTTAGCAGATTGAAAATAGATGGTCGTCCGGCCTCAGGTGATGAAATTGCCGATTACCTCCTGAAAGATTCAAAGGTAAGGATAGCGAGCGGATCGACTTATGGAGCTCCTTCTTATATTCGCATTAATTATGCCTGTCCGAAGGAGCGTTTATCAGAGGCTGTCAGGCGCATGACCGTCTCATTAAGGAAACTTCGAAATTAAGATCTTAAGTGATTTCAATTCAATTAATTCGAGAAGGAAAGAATCTAAGCCGACGTCAGAGATTAAATCTGACACTTATGCTATCACTTCCCGCGATGCTCGCCCAATTGTCGAGCATCGCGATGCAGTATATTGACGCTTCAATGGTCGGCAGGCTCGGAGCTGATGATTCAGCCTCTATCGGATTGGTCTCTACGAGCTTATGGCTATTCTGGGGAATATGCTCTGCAATGACCTCGGGATATTCGGTGCAGGTAGCACATAAAGTCGGAGCAAAAGATGAAGAGGGAGCGCGCAGAGTGTTCAGACAAGGGATATCGGCAAGTCTGATATTCAGTTTGGCTGTGACGTTGATAGGTATTTCCATAGCCTGGCGACTCCCGTATTGGCTTGGAGGAGATCCTACAATAAATCCAAAAGCATCACTGTATTTTATCGTTTTCATTGCTGCTCTGCCTTTGCTCACTCTCAACTATCTGGCCGGCGGCATGCTACGTTGCGTAGGCAATATGAAAGTGCCGAGTCTGGTAAGCGGATTGATGTGTCTGCTCGACTGCATTTTCAATTTCGTTCTGATATTCCCCACTCACCACTTTGCTATAGGAGATTTTATGCTGACGATTCCGGGTGCCGGCCTTGGAGTGCTTGGGGCTGCCCTGGGCACAGTAGGGGCGGAAGCAGTGTCAGCTTTCATCATGATGTATTACGCCTGTGTGAGACAATCAGAGATAAAATTATGGGGTTATACGGGGAGTTATCGTCCGACCCGTGAGATCACTTCGAAAGCAGCTTCTATCTCAACACCCATGACTGTAGAACATGCCGTGATCTGCGGAGCCCAGATTGCAATTACTATGATAGTCAGTCCGCTTGGTGTAATTGCGATTGCTGCCAACGCTTTTGCCGTGACAGCAGAGAGTCTGTGCTATATGCCGGGGTATGGCATAGGCGACGCCGCGACGGCTCTGACCGGTCAGAGCCATGGCGCCGGAAGGCCTAAGCTCGTGAGTCAATTCGGTAATATGGCGGTAGGTTTGGGAATGGTTATTATGACAGTAATGGGAGGATTGATGTATGCCTTCGCACCTGAGATAATGGTGGTCATTACTCCGGTAGAATCCATACGGGATTTAGGAGCGGAAGTCCTGAGGATTGAAGCTTGGGCTGAGCCGATGTTTGCAGCTTCTATAGTGGCTTATGGAGCCTTTGTCGGAGTGGGAGAAACAAAACTTCCTGCTTTGATGAATTTCGGAAGCATTTGGCTCATCAGAGTGCCGTTAGCCTGGATATTGGCCGGGAGTATGGGCCTTCGAGGTGTTTGGCTGGCTATGTGCATAGAACTTTGCTTCCGAGGAACGATATTCCTGATACGATTACTCTTTACTAAATGGAATTATGGTAGTAAATAAAGTATGGACGGGAATACTTTTAAGTAATAAGAGCCCGTTTACTAAGAACTGTTAAAATTTCATTTTGATCGAATATCAACGATAAAACGCCCATATTTTAGCCATTTTCGATCTTTTCATCAGTCACGATGCCCGCATCGCTCCTTCTTCAAAAATCGAAACTGCCTCAAAATCTGTACATTTTCTCGTTAACATTCTTTAGTAAACTGGCTCTAAGTAAAAAGTGATAGTAAATAGGTATATAAGGGTTAGTCGTAACTATTTTATTGTTTAGGAGAAGACGGGAGTTGAGATATATTTTGTGATCGGTGGCGATCATAAGTGACATAACCGGCCGCGACAAGACCCATCATTACCTGAGTTACTGTCTGAAACGCCCATACCACCATTGAATATGCCGCTGCATCTGCGCTTCTGACGTTATATAGCGACAGGGCAAATATGACTGCAAGATTCCACGGTCCGAGTCCCCCCGTTGCCGGAATTGCGATACTCAGAGATGCAAATATAAAGACTACGAGTCCGGGAATAAGACCGTATGCAAGCTCCGGACGGATTAGATCGCGCGTAAATGGGAAGGCGAAAAAACAAAGATACGTCATCAAGAAATATGCTACCCATATAATAAGAGTATATAACCAATATCGGATCTGATGTTTCATGGTAAACAGGATACGAAATCCATTCCAAAGATTTTGGGCTTGTGTTCGGATTTTCTGTATATGCACATTAGTGGAGTGTGCAAACATTATCCATATTATTCCTCCAATAATGGCGGCAACGCTTAGCCAGAGCCATGGAGAAACAATAACATGCATGATATCGCGTCCTAACTGATAAGTATCCATGAATTTCTCAAGCATAGGGGATGCCACGGTGAGAGAAAGCCCGATAGTCACCATAATCATAATTGCATCTGAGATGCGGTCTCCAATATCTGTGCCGATGACGGTCGAAAGGTTTGCTTTTTGGCGGTCGGCTACATATAGACAACGCCATGCTTCTCCAACTCCTGTCAACAAAAGATTAAGGGCATAGGCTCCAAATATAGCTACCATCTCGGCGAAGCGGGGCATCCTCTTGATTCCGGCTGCCCTGAGCTGAATACCCCAGCGCAGTCCGCGTATGCATCGCGAAAGAACCTCTACGCCACACATCAGCAACAACCATCTGTAATCACATTGATCACGGAGAATTTGAATTATAGTATGGATTTTTATTTTATGGAATAGCCATGCAATCATGACTCCTGATATCAATATCGGGACGACTATATCAAGCACCTTTTTGATAACCGCACGCTTATCCTTAATATTTGATTTGGAAATATTCTGCATAGAGTTGGCTTTTTTCATACAATCATAACGCTACATTGTCATCGAAGTTTTATTGATGATGTGAGTTTGACGACAAAGAATGTTTTGAGGATTCTTGATTTTTTTGTATCTTCGCGTATAAAATATAGACGTTATTGAAATGAACATCACCATATTGGACGGGTATTCCGTCAATCCCGGCGATCTCTCCTGGAAAGAAATAGCTTCGGAAGGAGATCTCACAGTGTATGATCGAACTGCGCCTGAGGAAGTAATTGAGCGTGCCAAGGGTTCTGAAATCGTATTGACCAATAAGGTAGTGCTTGACGCGGATGTGCTGGCCCAATTACCTGAATTGAAATATATCGGAATTTTGGCTACGGGAGTGAATGTAGTCGATATCAGAGAAGCCGAGCGACTTGGAATAGTTGTAACCAATATCCCTTCATATTCCACAATGTCAGTAGCGCAATCGGTCTTCGCTCTTCTGCTCGCTTTTACCAATTCTACCGAACATTATTCCGATCAGTTTCATGCAGGAGAATGGGCGAAATGTCCTGATTTCTGCTTTGTCGATACCGATCTAACCGAACTCGCGGGCAAGAAGTTTGGAATTATAGGATATGGGCATATCGGAAGGGCTGTAGCAGTGATAGCCCGGGCCTTTGGCATGGAAGTATATGCGGCAAGCAGCAAGTCTCAGGAAGAGATTCCCGAGGTGAAAAAGCAGAATATAGATGAGATTTTCGCTTCGTGTGATGTAGTCACGCTGCATTGTCCGCTTACTGAAGATACGTTTCATCTGGCTGATTCTCGACGAATCAACAGCATGAAGCCTACGTCGATACTGATAAATACAGCTCGCGGTCCGCTCGTAGATGAAGAAGCTCTTGCTGAAGCTTTGAAAGAAGGAAGAATCAGAGGCGCCGGGCTTGATGTACTCGGTCAGGAACCACCCCGCGCCGACAATCCCCTGACCGGAGCTCCCCGTTGCATTGTCACTCCTCATATTGCGTGGGCAACCAAAGAGGCTCGCACCCGATTGATTGCAATTGCAGCGTCTAATCTGAGGGCATTTCTCGCCGGCACTCCCGTCAACCGAGTATTGCCATGAATATCGAAGAAGTGAGAGAATACGGACTAAGTCTGCCTCATGTGACCGAAAGGATGCCTTTCGGACCGGATACATATTGCATGGAGATCGGAGGAAAGATGTTTGTCCTTATGACTCTTGCAGGAGAATGGGATTTCTATAATCTAAAGGCAGATCCGGAATATTCCGAAGAATTGCGTGCAAGTCATGCTGATATATTCCCCGGATATCACATGAATAAAAAGCATTGGATATCCGTAAGATTCGAGGGCGATGTTCCCGATATGTTGCAACGGGAACTCATTCTACATTCATATCAGCAGACTGCCCGAAATCTTACCAAGAAACGGCGCAGGGAATTAGGGTTTGAATAACCCTTACTTGCCAAAATAAAGTAAGGGTTATTCATATTCTATATCCCGCACCCTTCCGGTCCGCAACCATCCCCTTTAGCCATTGTTGCTTCTGAAGAATCATCCATGGCATTCTTAAGCCACTCGAGTATTTGATTTTCAGAAATTACTCCTTGAATAACTGAACCGTCCGGAGCTAACATGAATGGCACAAATTCAAAATCTTCCCGCGTATCAATGACCTCTTGATCATGCATTACGGAATCGGTAAACTTATTTGTGGTGAGAAAATCGATAGTCTCCCCGCGATCTATTCCAACTGATGTAGCTAAATCTGCCAATATATTGAGATCTGAAATGAGAAGATTATCCTCGAAATTAGCTTTAAATATTGCAAAGTTGAGCTTTCTCAATTTTCCGGGAGATAATTTGCGGGCTGCCCATTTCATCAGACGGTGAGCGGGAAGCGATGTGCATACCTTAACTCCGGAAAGATTGTAATGCAGTCCAGCTTTAGCAGCCATTTTGGTAATCCCGGCCATTCGACGCTCAGCCTGTTCGGGCGTAATATCGTGGCCATCCATGAAGTGATCAAGCATGGTTTCAGCGGGGATTTCAGGCGCCTTCGGATTGATCTGATACGCACGGAATTCTATTTCTATGGGAGTGGTCAATTCCATTTTGCTTATGACATTTTCGAGTTTTTTCTCTCCCATGTAGCAAAAAGGACATTGAAAATCCGACCATATTTGTATTTTCATAACTTAAATTTTTTTGATAAACGTTATCACATAGTCGATTGTTCGTTATTAAGAAATAATTCGATTCCATGTGATATTTCGATTCCATAGAGGTAAAATCCCGGTTATCTGATATTAATATAACTTTCACCTTTCGCCATATATGAACGTGCAAAATAGTCATCTCGGAAGGAATCTTTCCGCATTTCGGGAGAGTCATAAAGACTTGCCGATATCAGAGATTGCGGAGCAGGTTTTATCGTGTCTCAAGAAGAATCCCCGTCTTATATTGACTGCCCCTACCGGAGCCGGCAAATCTACATTACTCCCTCTCGTGCTGTCAGAGGCATTTCAGGAAGGCAAGATTCTCATGCTCGAGCCCAGGCGATTAGCAGCAAAACATGTGGCACTCAGAATGGCTTCAATGCTCGATGAAGAAGTGGGTGAGACGGTCGGATATCGCGTCAGGTTTGATACAAAAGTATCTTCCCGGACTCGAATAGAAGTTATCACGGAGGGTATAATGGAGCGCATGCTTATCGAAGACCCGACCCTCGACGGAGTTTCAGTTGTGATCTTTGACGAATTTCATGAGCGCAATCTCTCAGCCGATCTTTCTTTGGCGCTCGTAAGAGAGATTCAAGCCGTGCTTCGCCCCGATCTTAGAATCTTAATCATGTCGGCCACAATTGATATAACCTCACTTTCTGCCGAACTTGACGCAAAGCATATCAGCAGTCCGGGAAGAAGCTATGAAGTCAAGATTATCAATGGAGATGATATTGAAATCAAGAATTGCGCTTTGGAAGTGGCGCGGACCATCAATAAGGCTTTTAATAACCATGAAGGCAACATACTGGCATTTCTTCCGGGGGTCGCCGAGATAGTAAAATGCCGGGATTTATTGGCGGAAAATTTAAAGAATGTAGAGATACTTGAGTTATATGGAATGTTGCCTCAGGAGAAGCAACAGAAAATATTCTCTTCTCCTAAAGGCAACATTCGCAGAATTGTATTGGCAACTCCTATTGCCGAGACATCCCTCACTATAGAAGGTATTACCGTAGTGGTTGACTCTGGTCTTTATCGTACGCCGGAGTTTCAGCCCTCTTCCGGCCTGAGTCGCCTTGTCACCAGGCGGATTTCTATGGATATGGCTGATCAAAGAGCAGGAAGAGCCGGACGAATCGCACCCGGCGTCTGCTATCGCTTATGGTCGAAAGCTACCGAATCGAGATTGAAGCTGACCAGAGACCCGGAGATCCTGACAGCCGACCTTGCGCCGGCGATGCTTGCAGTTGCGGCTTGGGGTGAAGCTGACCCTGCGCGCCTTCCTTGGGTTACTCCTCCCCCTAAAGGGAATATGGCCAATGCGCGAAATCTGCTGAATCTGCTTGGGGTGATTGACAATAAAGGAGTATTGACGGGAAAAGGCAAACTTTTGGCTCAACTCCCTTGTCATCCGCGCATTTCTTCGTTGCTGATAGAGGCCGGCGATCTGAAGGGTCTTGCTTGTGACTTAGCGGCTATATTGGAAGAGAAGGATCCATGCCAGGATGAATCAAATTCAGATATATCTATAAGGCTGTCCATGCTTCAGCAATATAGAAAAAATCGCCGACCGTCATCCTTTAAGAAGATCGATGATATTTCTGCACAATATCGCCGTCTTATTCATTGCAGAGAAGAAAGTAAGGGTAATGATCCCGAAGATTCCGGCTATCTGATTGCTATGGCTTATCCGGAGAGAATTGCTATGCGTAATAAGGACGGAAAATACCGCCTTTCAACATCTCAGGCCATAGTCGCTCTACATCCTGAAGATAATCTTGCACGCTATGAATTCCTTGCGGTTGCGGCAGTAGGCTCCCGGATATTTCTTGCAGCTCCTATATCGCGAACAAGGGTCGAAGAAATGGCTAAGTGGACAGAGAGTATCTCATGGAATAGTCGTGATGGGAGAGCTATTGTTCAGGATGAACTTAGACTTGGAAGCCTTGTCTTGGCGACCCGCCGGACAAAAGGGAATCAGAGAGAGATGATCACTGCTGCCATAGCAACAGCCGCTCCTAAAGAAGGTCGGACGATGTTTGATTTCAATGACGAGGTGGAGAATCTTCAACTCAGAATAGGAGTCGCTTCAGAATGGCATCCGGAAATGAACTTTCCGGATGTTTCGACCGATAAAATTCTTGCTTTGGCGAAAGACTGGTTGCCAATGTATATCGGTAAAGCATCTACAACTCAGGAACTTCGGAAGATTGATATGAAAAGCGTGATTCTCGGACTCCTGACTTACGACCAGCAATTGATCCTTGACCGAGTAACGCCCACTCATCTCAGATTGCCCGGCGGAAGAAACGTAAAGATACAATATCGACGTGGTGCTGAAGCTCCGGTCGTAAGCGCCCGGATTCAGGATTGCTTTGGATTATTTACAACTCCGACTGTCGATGATGGAAAGCGGCCGGTATTGATGGAGCTTCTTTCACCGGGATTTAAACCGGTGCAGTTGACTCAGGATATGGAGGGATTCTGGAGAGAGACCTATTTTGAGATCCGCAAAGAGTTGCGAAGAAGATATCCCAGACATAAATGGCCCGAAGAACCTTCATGATGGAAGCCTATCTTATTTGACAACCGGGATAATAGAATGAAAGAATCTCCTTAAAATCATAACCTTCGAGTGCCATTCGGGCTGCTCCAATCTGGCAAAGACCTACTCCGTGGCCCCAACCTCGTCCTTCAATAAGGAATCTGACGGGGTGGTCCGAGAACTTTTGAATGGTAATCCGGGAGGAATATAAATGTGATGGAGCCAACAAACGGCGAATCATAAGCTCCTTACCCAGATACAACTCTCCTTTCTCTCCATATATCCTTAATAGCTTGGCTCTTCCTGATTGACCCGATTCAATTATTTTTAAATCTTTTATTTTTCCCAAGTCCCTTCCGAATTTTGTCTTAAGGTTCTCCTCCAAATCCTCAGAGGAAATTTCAGTTTGCCATCGATAACCTCCATCGTTGCCGAGATCATAATCCTTAAGTATGGCCTTCAATACTCTGTCTTTTTCCGAAGGATCTAATGCAGAAAGGTTACACCATGGATCATCAAGACTTTCAAGACATTCTTCTTCTCTTGATTGCCAACAGGATGAAAAGACCTCTGTCCGGCCTCCGCAACATTTGGAAAACCGCGTGTCGACAAGATTCCCTTTCGGAGAATACAGGCAAAGACCCGCGGTGGATCTGATCGCTTCTTTTATAGCGGGATCCATCTGTTGCAAACCTTGATAGCGTTGGCAATGATCGTCTGCACATACATCGAAACCACGATGATCACATGTATCTTCCCACGTAATTATCTGATCTTTAGCAAATATTTTCCCCGATGCCTCATAGTTATGAGAGCCGGAAATCTTTCCCATCGCCCAACTGCGTGATATGACAGCGTGTGCTTTAAGAAATTCAATAGGAGCGTCGGGATTCATCTCGCTCCCTACGACACATTCAAGATAAGTTTCCAGAGGCAGACGATTGATCAACTGATATACCGGATCTTTCGAATTAAAGACTTCTCCCGGTAGTTTACTCTCTATTGCTCTTTCCCAATGGAATCCCAATCCTATGAGTTGATTATAAAGAATTGAGTAATCGCGGTCTTTTTTTATATGAGGCTCTCCGGAAGTGGCGATGCCCACGCTAATAATTCTATTCATTTTTGGTAATTAGGCTTTACTTAAAGTTGAAAGTAATCAGATATATAAAGATATTCTTTAAGTCTGATAAATTTCTTCGAGGAGCCCGGTTATTGATCAGGCACTGTTCATTTGTTTGAGTTAAATATCTAAATCAATCCCATTGAACCGGCGAGTCGACATGCTTCAATCGAATTTTTTACTCTAAGTTTGGAGAGAATTTCTTGGCGATGACGACTAACCGTATTCTTGCTTATATGAAGAGCATCCGCAATCTCGGTACTTTTCATACCTGATGAAATCAGTTGGAGAATCTGCTTCTCACGCTTACTTATTATTTCATCATTGGCAGCCGAGGTCAGTTCTTCCTTCATGCCGGTTACTGAATTGACTATATAGCTCTTGCTCGGAAAATCAAAAATCATTGGACTGTATATGCATATAGTGTACAATACATTTTCCTGATTCTCATCATGAATGTAGAATATCCTGTGTAGCACTTCTAAAGAAGTTTTTAATCTAAGCTTGGACATCAGAAAGTATTCTTGCTTTCTATTTTTGGGAAGTTTTCGCAGAAAATGGAAGAACCTCAGTTCTGCAATAAACTTTTCTTCCCTTTCCTGTTCTGACATAAGATCAAATATTTCTTTTTCCCAAATTGAGTTGATCAAGGAATAATCGGAAATATGGAATATTTTGGCGAATGCTCCGGCATATATCCTACTTGACCCCTTGGATAAATCGCTGACCACTACAATCGCGTTTTCAATTCGGGCAAATACTTCAGCATACTGGTATACATATTTGTATCCATTCCCGACAACATCCAAATCTTGCTCTCTTAATAGGCGATCAAGTTTTTCGAAATGGTTATTTTTAGCCATTGTCTAATCTGAAAAATGCAGTTAACTTTGCAAAGTTAATAAAAAACATTAAGTGAGAGAGTAAAAAATAGTATTTAAAGAAATTAGAGCCGATATAATTAAGAATGTTAGTGTATACTCCATCGAATTGATGTTGTAACATGTCTTTATTGAAAGGTTCTTAACTGATTAAGCATCATGAAACTAAGATATATCATCATGATTATGGCGACAACTTTATGCCAATCAGTAATGTCGCAATCTCTTGAAAAAATGAATTGGTTTAACGAGCCGAGTGATTGGAGTATCAAAGACGGGCGTTTGAATATGAGTGTAACTCCAAACAGTGACTATTGGCGGATCTCTCATTATGGCTTCACTGTAGATGACGCGCCCTTCTATTATGCTGAATATGGAGGTGAATTTGAAGCGAAAGTTAAGGTGACAGGCGACTATAAAGTTCGGTTTGATCAGGCCGGAATGATGATTAGAATAGATCATGAGAATTACATAAAGTGTGGCATTGAGTTTGTCGACGGAAAGTATAATCTCAGTACTGTAGTCACTCATCATACTTCCGATTGGAGCGTAATAGCGCTCGATCGTCCTGTGGATGCAATATGGATAAAAGCCGTGCGTCGTCTTGATGCCATAGAGATCTTTTATTCTTATGATGATCGTGAATATCATCTGATGCGGAACGCATGGATGGAGGCGAATCGTCCGGTTAAAATCGGTATGTATGCCGCAAGTCCTGATGGTAATGGATTTAATGCATCGTTCTCAAATTTCAAGGTAATTCACCTCCCGGATAAAGTCCGAACTGACTGGCTACGTCAAAATACTGAATAATCAGCTTATTATCATGTTGTTAATAATTTCGTAATGCATACGGAAAATAAGATAGAACCCCCTTTGTATTTTATATTTGTAACTAACTTATGATAAGATAAATAGAAGGAAATGACAGAATGGGATAAAATGCAAGCGCATCAAATATATAATGATTTTGATGACGATTTATTCAGACGCAGGGTTGAGGCCAAGAAACTGTTTAAGGAGTTTAATCTTACTAATGATGATGAGATTAATCGTCGTCATGAAATTATGATTAAACTTTTTAAGAGGGTCGGTGAGCGAGTATGGATCGAACCCGAATTCATTTGCGAATTTGGTAAAAATATTTCCATAGGGAATGATGTATATATCAATTTCGGTTGTACTCTACTTGATTGCGGTCAAATTGAGATAGGTAATAATACCTTGATAGGACCTCATGTTAGCGCATATTCAGCCAATCACTCTCTTGATGCTGCTGAGAGAATTGCAGGAGCCTTAATTCCAAAGCCTATAAGAATCGGTGATAGAGTCTGGATAGGAGGAGGTTCTACAATTCTCGGCGGAGTTACTATAGGTGATGACAGCGTAATTGGAGCCGGAAGCGTTGTTACGCGAGACATACCCTCAGGAGTAATAGCGGCAGGAAATCCTTGCCGAATTTTAAGAAAAATCGATAGTAATGATAAAATTGGATATCAAATCTAATATCCACGGCAATAAAATAGGTTGCTATATGTAATAATGGGATTCTCTTCAGGAAGAGAATCCCATTATAGATTTCGATATAAAATTATCTTTTTTACTTGCAATCGCAATTGCAGCCGAGTTGGCTTCTTACCTTTTCCTTGAAGGCTTCAAACTGCTGACCGAAATCAGCGAAGAGAGCATTGTCGGAGTTCTTCTTGATTACATGATGCATAAACCTCATAGCCAGCACGAACTCTTTGGCATGCTTGTCTTTTGAGAAGCCGAGAACCTTCGCTCTTTCTACCATTTCAGCGATGTCATGATGGCCTCGGAAGTTAAAGTCAAGAACCTCAGCCATTTTGATTTTATCATCATCCTTACGGTTGGCTTCTACAACATTTACATAATAAAATTTCTTCTGTTTTTCCATAGTGTTATATATTTTTTAAATAATTGAAGTTTCGGAACATATTCATATTTCCTCAACTTTCATATATATAACAATTTAGATAAGTATAATGAATCTTAAAGATTTCTAAACCTTTCTAATTCATAGAAGTAATCTAAACCGTAAATTTATTTTAAATTTCAGCGATTTTTGCTAACTTTGTGTAAATTCATCTTATTTATTGTATTTCTACTTAATTGTATTTCTACTTAGTAAGATTCACATAATAAGATTTTTACTTAGTATGAAAAAGATGCATAATAGTAAGATGATGAAGAGAGAAACATAAAGTACAAAGAAGATATTTTTTTACTGATTTGTGAGGGGAAGGAGGGAGCATATTCAGTTTGATAATAACTGACATACTTGAAGCAACCAATAAAACGAATTTTATTCTTCAAGTAATTTTTGTTTAATTTTTAGATCCTTCTAATATTAATTATTTTTGAATTTATGATGAATCAAGAAATTAGAATAGACGTAACCAAACAGAGTGATGAAGAATTAGCTCTGGCTAAGAATCATGCTCAACTTATCTTCAAATTCAATCATACTATGCCGGAGACCGAAGAGTATGAACAATTGATGAGACAGATCTTCCCTACCATGGGAGAGGGAAGTAGAATATCTACTCCTTTGACTGCTATAAGACCCCACTGTGTAAATATCGGTAAGAATGTCGTGGTGATGCCGGGATGTCTGATGATGTCTGCGGGAGGAATCACTATAGATGATGGAGCAATGATTGCGGCAAATGTGCAACTCATCTCAAACAATCATGACCTTTATGAGCGTCAGATCATAACATGTAAACCCGTCAAAATTGGAAAAAATGCTTGGATAGGAGCGGGCGCTACTATTCTTCCGGGAGTAACAGTCGGGGATAATGCCGTAGTAGGTGCTGCCAGTGTAGTAACCAAGGATGTAGCTCCAAATACTATAGTAGCGGGAAATCCGGCTAAACTCATAAAAACGATCCCTCTTAAATCTTAAATTAACATTAAAAATTACTTGGACTCCGTTTTAAAACGGAGTCCAAGTAATTTTTAATGTTTTTTCTTCCCTGACAAACGCCGGAAGAAGAGCAAAAATCCTGTAACCGGCAATGAAGCTCCTAACCCAACAGCTAATAGCCAAAGTATTCGTGAAGATTTTCCGCCCCAGTTACCAACATGTAAATTATGTAGCGTATGAAACAAATTGCTATCCCACGAACCGGATGAACCGGAATCAAACAATGAATAAACTATATCATTATACCATCCGAAGCACCATGTCAAGCAAGTTAAGATTATTATCAGCAATGGAATTCCACTCCAGAATCCACCGGCAATATGCCATCCAGTCAACTTATTAGGAAATCTGAAATTCAGATTCTTCCATAGACTCATCCGGGGATTCCGGCCATTCCTCTTATAAGAACGCGATAATGCGATTGTCTGGCGACCCCAAAGAATATAACCCGTCAAAATTTCAATCAACGCTATCAGAGTAGCAATTGCAATGATACGCCCGCCAATTGCTCCACAATACATATTCTTATGCAAATGTTTCGCTAATTTGAATATGGGGGCATATGAATCAATTAATTTCCCAAAACCGATCACAAGACCGGAAAGGCATGATAACATAAAGAACAGGCCTATAATAAGACCTGTCCATTTATGTAGAAGGCGGATAATGCGCATATCAAATCATTATTTGCTCAATGATTTTACCCATTCATTAAAGCTGTCACCGGATGTATTATTCAGAATTTTACCCTCAGTGAAGTCGTATTTTGGATAAGCAGCCTTGAGAGCTTCAAAACTCGGAGTCAGACCGCTTGAATGAGCTGTAGCGAACACTACTATTTTCTTTCCTGAGAAATCATAAGAATCCAAGAAGGTATATACTACGAGAGGAGCCTTGTCCCACCATACGGGGAAGCCCACATAAACTGTCTCATACGGAGAAATATCAAGACCGGTCTTTATTGCAGGACGCATATCGGGATTCTTATTCTCAACCGCACTGCGTGATTTTTCATTCTCGTAGTCGAGATCCTCATCCGTATAAGGAGTTTCGGGAGTTATCTCATAGAGTGTACCTCCGGTAGCGTTTGCTAATTCACCGGCGGCTTTTGCGGTAGTGCCTGTTGCAGAATAATATGCCACAAGAACTTTGGAATCCTTCACTTCTTCGGTATGATTCGAGTCTTTGGCATCCTCATTTGATTTCGAACTTCCACCACAAGAGGAAAATATCATTACTGCACTCATGGCCGACATTAAAAGAAATTTTTTCATAATCATCAGAAATTTTTGAAATAATGCGTAAATATAGGTCTTTTTCCCGATTTATCCAACTTAGTATGTAAATATTTATCTAATATTTTATCCGCGAGAGGGGATCTGCAGTGAAACGTTACTAATAACATTACACGTAGATAGAGTAAAAATCATAATTCCCAAAAGAACTTGCTTGTTATATGACTTCATAAAAATCCCCTCTAAGATATTAATCGGGTAAATTGGTTGGTATCTCCAAAAATATGGTTTGAAATAGCTGTCGGGAGTTGATAACAATATAAGTGTGTATTTGGTTATATCTATAACTGACAAGTATACATAATTTTAAAAATCATAACATCTATTGATTTGATTAGAATATTTATGAATAAAATTCGAAAATTTCTGATATTGCCGCTAATGGCAATATTTACCATGTTGTCAAACGCCCAGTCAAATTATCAATATGAAAAACCGGCTGGAGCCGATAATTTCTATCATTCCTATTCAGTGAAGGAACATCAGGTATCATTCCCGAATCAGTATAAAATGAAAGTTGCCGGGACTTTGTTTATTCCTAATTCCCTTAAACCCGGAGAGAAGTTCCCCGCGATCATTGTCGGTCATCCAATGGGTGCCGTTAAGGAGCAAAGCGCATCGCTCTATGCTCAGAAAATGGCAGAAGCGGGGTTTGTCACACTTGCTATCGACCTCCCATTCTGGGGCCAAAGTGAAGGAGAACCCCGTAATGCCGTGAGTCCTGACATGTATGCAGAGGCTTTCAGCGCGGCTGTTGACTATCTGGGTACACGTTCGTTTGTAAACAGAAATGAAATAGGGGTAATAGGGATTTGCGGAAGTGGCAGTTTTGCAATTAGCGCAGCTAAGATTGATCCTCGCTTAAAGGCAATTGCTACAGTCAGCATGTATAACATGGGAAATGCCAACCGCCATGGTCTCCACAAATCACTTTCTCTTGAACAACGTAAGGCAATAATAGCGGATGCTGCTGAAAAGAGATACTCAGAGTTTGAAGGTGCAACTCCCGAACTTACAAGCGGCACAGCCAATGAATGGAGTGATACACTCAATCCCATACAGAAGGAATTCTATGAATTTTATAGAACACCAAGAGGTGAATATACTCCGGATGGCGCAACCCCTCAGACCACGACTCATCCCACACTTACTTCCAATGTAAAATTCATGAATTTTTATCCATTTGAGGATATTGAGACCATCTCTCCGAGGCCTATGCTTTTTATTACCGGTTCGGAGGCGCACTCAAGAGAATTCAGCGAGGATGCATACTCAAGAGCTGCAGAACCTAAGGAGCTGGTAATAATCCCGGGAGCCGGCCATGTTGACCTTTATGACCGTACTGACCTCATACCATTCAATAAACTTATAAGTTTTTTCAAAAAGAATCTCACTGAAAAGTAAAACTATGACTACTAATGAATTTTTGCAGATTATGGACTCCGGGGCAATAATTCCGGGAGGTTCGCCGATTCACGCTAAAATGCACCAGCTAAGCCAGGAGGCAATCCGAATAACTATGGAAATTAACAATTCATATCATAACCACGATGAGATTGTCGTGCTTATGTCAGAATTGACCGGGAAAAATGTGGATGAAAGTTTCAGTCTTTTCCCTCCTTTCTACACGGATTGCGGAAAGAATATCCAGATCGGAAAAAGAGTTTTCATTAACTCTGGATGCAAATTCCAAGATCAAGGAGGTATTTTCATAGGTGATGATGTTCTCATTGGTCATAATTGCGTAATCGCAACCCTCAATCATGTCATGGACCCTGAGCGCAGAGCCGATATGGTGCCGGCTCCGGTCAGCATAGGCGATAAAGTATGGATAGGAGCAAATGTCACCATCCTTCAGGGAGTCACGATAGGAGAGGGAGCGGTCATTGCCGCCGGAGCTGTGGTCAACAAAAATGTGCCGGCTCGTTCGGTCGTCGGAGGCATTCCCGCAAAAGTTCTAAAGAAATTATGATATGAAAACAGCATTATTGTTTATAACACTAATTTTTTATGCCGTCATGTCACAAGCGCAAGATAAAATCCACATTACTGTGAATGGTGTCACCCAAACCATCTTACTCTCAGATAGCGAAGCTGCCATGGAGTTAAAAAACAGGGTAAATAGTGGAGATATCCGAGTGAAAATGAACGATTACGGAAGTTTTGAAAAAGTCGGTGAATTGCCCTGGTCTCTTCCAACCTCTAATCTCCAGATATCCACTATCCCCGGTGATGTTATGCTTTATCAAGGCAACAATATAGTTATATTCTATGGTACTAACTCATGGTCATACACTCCGCTTGGTAAGATTGAAGGTATGACTCCCGATGAGATCCGAAATTTTCTTGCGGGAGATCGTATTGAGGCAATATTATCAGCTGATACTCAAACCGGAATTTCAGATGGAAAGGCTGATTGCAGTCAGAAGCCGACAGTATATACCCTTCAAGGAATAAAAATCGACATGTCAGATCAAAGCCTATCGGATATTCCCGACGGACTTTACTTGATCAATGGTAAGAAGCAATTAATCAAGCATTGATACCGGGAATTAAACATTGATGCAGGGAGTTTCGCATAACTTGGAAATTTGACATTCATTCATCCTCTACAGCTGTTGATTACTGGGCTCCAATCTACTATAGAGGTCTAAACGGCTGAAATTCGAGCCAACCGTAAGAAAATGTTGGAAAATATTGAGAATATGTTGAGAAAAATCCCTCAACATCTTAACTTTCAAGCAAAGATTACAGCGGTGCAGGCATCGATAGAGGACTAATTCCCGATTAGGATAAATTTTCACTTGGCAGGGATTTCAGCAATTGAAATCTCTGCCAATATATTTAAAAAGTTAGATTTCGAACCGTCAATTCTTTATAGATCGAGGGTAATTGGTTTAAAACCTCCTTCTATGCCGGCTTTTAAAATTCTTCTGTTTTTCTACGCTTAATCACTCCATCATGAATAACCTCACAATTTTTCAGGAAGTAGAGTTTTAGCCAATTTAGGAATGTCGGTGGTGTATTGTTTTGCTAAATCCCCATTAGTGAGACGGAAAAGGGGGCGCGCATCAGCATCGTCAATCGAGTTGTCGTAGACGTAAAGCCGGTCAACGATTGAGGAGACTGTTTTGCAGTTGCGAATAGACTTATAATAGCGCGATATTATTTTTGAGATAGGGACATCGTGTCCTCCTTTCATAACTCTGTTAGCAATACGGGATGCATTTATTGCCGGGCTTGAGGTAGAAATAAAGAATATGCGGATGAAAAACTGCTTGCTTTGCTCGTATTACCAGATGCTACCTCGTGCATTATCTTAGCGAGCATCTCATCTGTCGGTTCCTTACCGGAATTGAAGCGGCTGGAATTCAGTTCGGCTTCTAACATATTCATTCTTCATTTAAAAGACATAGGACTTCTTTCTTTAGAATTGGGAGAGAATTTAGTACTATGCCCCAAATGGTAAAAGGTTGAATTGAATCATACGCGTGAATTAAATAATTGCGCGTACCTTAAATTTTTCGTGCATCAGATATTGGAATATCAGGCATGGTTTGGAGTATTTTTGTCATTGCTTCCCCAATTATCCCAATTTGGCGTTCAATAGCATTACGAAACATACTATTATCCAAAAATATTTGATATTGTTTTTGTCTTTGAGAAAGATAGAGTTCAACTTCTTCAATTGCAAACAAAATGTCACTGAGGTATTTCTTTATAGTTCTATCCATAAATCAACTGTTTAGTCTCATTCAGCTCTTCTATAAAATATGGATTCCTTAGACAATCCTCATCTACAAGGTCAATTCTCCTTCCCATTAGATCTTCAAGAGCCATATAAAATTCTATTAAATTTTCTCCGGCCACCAGTGGATCAGAATCATGATTGAAAGTGGCAGAGAAATCCACATCGCTGTTTTCGTTGAAACGAGGTGTAAGGATTGACCCAAAAACATATAATGACTTTACCTTATACTTTTTGCATAAAGCTATTATCTTTTGAATATTGTCAGTAATCAAGTGCATACTCAAATTTTCAAAAATAACTTAGGCTGTAACCTCTGATAAACAGAGAATTACAGCCTAAAATTAAGGGGTTATAGGATTACGTATTAGTCTTCAATTGCTGCCTGCGCCGCGGCTACGCGGGCGATGGGCACGCGGAAAGGGGAGCAGCTGACGTAGTTCATGCCGAGTTTAGCACAGAACTTGACGCTGGAGGGCTCGCCGCCGTGTTCGCCGCAGATGCCTACCTTGAGATCCGGACGAGTCTCACGGCCCTTCTTGACGCCCATTTCTACAAGTTGGCCCACACCTTCCTGGTCAAGAACCTCGAATGGATCAACCTTGATGATGCCGTGATCCTTGTAGAATTTGAGGAATTTGGGAGCATCATCGCGGGAGAAGCCGAATGTCATCTGAGTCAGGTCGTTAGTGCCGAATGAGAAGAATTCTGCAACTTCAGCGATCTGGTTGGCTGTGAGAGCAGCGCGGGGCACCTCGATCATGGTGCCTACTTTGTAAGGAATTGTCTCACCCTTTTCTTCGAATACCTTATTGGCTGTGATGTTGATTACAGCGGCCTGGTTGGAGAGCTCTTTGAGAGAACCTACGAGGGGCACCATGATCTCAGGATATACCTTAAGACCTTTAGCCTTGCAGTTGAGCGCAGCTTCAATGATTGCGCGAGTCTGCATTTCTGTGATCTCGGGATATGTGATGCCGAGACGGCAACCGCGGTGACCGAGCATCGGGTTGAATTCCTCAAGAGAGTCTACTTTGGCTTTTACCTCTTCGAGAGTGAGCCCCATCTCAGTAGCGAGCTCTTTCTGAGTCGCGGTCTGATGAGGTACGAACTCGTGCAACGGGGGATCGAGCAGACGGATTGTCACTCCATAGCCATCCATAGCTTCGAAGATTCCTTCGAAGTCGCCACGCTGCATGGGAAGAAGTTTTGCAAGAGCGGCGCGGCGTCCTTCTTCATCGGACGCAAGAATCATTTCACGCACTGCCTTGATACGGTCGCCTTCGAAGAACATATGCTCTGTGCGACAGAGACCGATACCTTGAGCGCCGAAGTTGCGGGCCTGAATGGCGTCGCGGGGAGTATCGGCATTTGTGCGTACGAGAGTCTTGGTATATTTAGCCGCGAGGTTCATGATGGCAGCGAAGTCACCGCCGATTTCCGGTTCAGCTGTGGGAACCTGTCCGTCGTAAACGTCACCGGTAGAACCGTTAAGGGAAATCCAGTCACCTTCCTTGTAGACTTTATCACCCATTTTCACGGTTTTTTCTTTATAGTCAACCTGAATTTCTCCGGCTCCTGATACGCAGCATTTACCCATACCGCGGGCTACTACTGCTGCATGTGATGTCATGCCGCCACGCATTGTCAGGATGCCCTGAGCAACTGCCATACCGCGGAGATCTTCGGGAGAAGTCTCGATGCGCACGAGTACCACCTTTTTCTTCTTTTCAGCCCATTCCTCAGCTTCATCTGCCGAGAATACGATCTGACCTGTGGCAGCACCGGGAGATGCAGGAAGACCTTTGGCAACGACTGTAGCACGCTTAAGGCCGTCCTTGTCGAATACGGGGTGAAGGAGTTCGTCGAGTTTCTGCGGTTCCATGCGGAGAAGAGCAGTCTTTTCGTCGATCATGCCTGCGCGGAGAAGATCCATTGCTATCTTGACCATAGCTTCGCCTGTGCGCTTACCGTTACGGGTCTGGAGCATCCAGAGTTTGCCGTCCTGGATTGTGAATTCCATATCCTGCATGTCCTTGTAGTAGTCTTCAAGGCGATGTGCGATAGCGATTAGTTCGGCTGCGCAATCCGGCATTGTCTCTTCGAGTGCGGGATATTTTGTGCGGCGTTCTTCTTCTGAGATGCCCTGAAGGGCAGCCCAGCGGCGTGAGCCTTCGATAGTGATCTGCTGGGGAGTGCGGATGCCGGCAACGACGTCTTCACCCTGAGCGTTGATAAGGTATTCACCGTTGAAGATATTTTCGCCGGTAGCGGCATCACGGCTGAAAGCAACGCCTGTAGCGGAATTATCACCCATGTTGCCGTATACCATTGCCTGCACGTTGACTGCAGTGCCCCATTCTTCGGGAATCTGGTTCATACGGCGGTAGAGAATGGCACGTTCGTTCATCCAAGAATCGAATACGGCGCAGATGCCACCCCAGAGCTGCTCCCATGCAGATTCGGGGAAGTCCTTACCGGTATGCTCTTTAACGGCTGCTTTAAAGCGCTTAACAAGTTCCTTAAGATCTTCAACGTCAAGTTCATTGTCGAATTTTACGCCCTTTTCTTCCTTAACTTGATCCATAATGGCTTCGAAGGGATCGATATCTGTCTTGGAAGCAGGCTTCATTCCGAGAACCACATCACCATACATCTGCACGAAGCGGCGATATGAATCCCATGCGAAGCGGGGATTACCGCTCTTTTCGGCCATTGTGGCTACAGTAGCGTCATTCATGCCGAGGTTGAGGACAGTATCCATCATGCCGGGCATGGAAGCGCGTGCGCCGGAGCGAACCGAGACAAGAAGGGGATTTGACGGATCATCGAATTTATTGCCGGTCAGCGTCTCTACGTGAGCGATAGCTTTTTCTACATCTTTCTTGATGTCCTCGACGACTTTATCGCGGCCATATTGAGTATATTCGTTGCAGACTTCTGTTGTGATAGTGAAGCCGGGAGGAACCGGCATGCCCAACAGATTCATTTCAGCAAGGTTAGCACCTTTGCCACCGAGGATGTTGCGCATCCCGGCATTACCTTCGGCTTTACCGTCGCCGAATGTATAAATCTTCTGTGCCATTTAGTTTTTATTACAGATTATATTAAGATTGAAGAATTTCGTAAGAAATTGGGGCAGATAATATGGAGGAATGAGATGAGGATTCTTCCTTCAAATTATCAGAGAATATTTTAAGATCCGCTAAAACGGAGTTTCAGTCAGCTGAGGAGAAAACAGTCATAACTGAGCCGGATTGCAAAGTTAATAAAAAAATATGAATTTTGGAATAATGTAGCGGATAAAGTAACCTTAATAAAATAATTGCCTCCTTAATTTCCCGATTCCATAGTTAATCATTTGGCAATATTCGATATTTATTGTAATTTTGTATATCGAATGTAGATCGGATATTTCCCTATCCCTCCTGATAATGAAAAATATGAAGATAATTGTCGGGTTGCTATTTATTTTCCTCAGCCTGTCATCTATATATTCCACTGCCTTCGCCGATAGCGTGGCTGTTTCTTCTCCGAGGTTCCCCGAGCAAATCCAGCGGCAGAAGCTTCTTGACCGTCAGAAAGTGATATCTCTCGGTCAGAATGACCCTACAGTCTCATCTGCGGATTCATTAAAGGTTCTGATGAATATTTTCTATTCCGATCAGTTTAGAAAATTCAGCGATCCGGAAGCGCCGTATTTCATGGTGATGTCGAAAGATACTCATCTTGCGATGGGTGTAGGCGGCATTCTGCTCGTCAGGGGATGGGAGGATTGGAATGGCGTTGTGGAACCTTATGTTTTTTCGCCATATAATATCCCCATACCTAAAAATCCGGCCCGTCGTCAGCGTCTTTATGCTACTCCTGCTAACTCCGGGTTTTTCTTAACGTTGCTGGGGCGCAATACCGCAGTCGGAGATTTTATGGCCCATCTTGAAGGAGCCTTCAATGGCTATCAGCGTATGGGATTCAAGGTTAGGCGAGCATATATAAGACTAAAAGGTTTCACAGCCGGATATGCTCTATCAACTTTCCTGGATGCGGGCGCTATGCCAAGAATGGTTGATGGAGGCGTTTACAGCGGCACTGTGGACAGAGCCAATATTCTGGTAAGATATCAAAAAGATTTTAAATCCGGATGGAGCGTTGCGGGAGGTCTGGAATTTCCCAACACATATATTGAAGATGTTAGCGGAAGCGTTGAGGCTTGCTCGCCTTATCTGCCTGATTTAGCTGCATTCGGTCAGTATCGATGGGACGAGGGGTTTAGTCATGTTCGCCTGTCAGGTCTTCTGCGCACGCTCGGTTATCGTGATTTACTCTCCCAGAGAAATCATAATAAATTGGGTTGGGGACTTGCGTTATCGTCAACCGTGAAGGTAATCCCTGATCTTTCGCTATATGGAGCTGTAGTCTATGGGAAAGGCCATTTGAGTTATTTAAGCGATATGAGTAATGGCGCGCATGACCTTGTAGCAGTAGCGGGATGTCCCGGAGTGCTTCAAGCTCCTGAGGCGTTCTCATATTTTGTAGGTGGCAAATATAATTTCAGACCTGAACTATATTCTACGGTCACTTTCTCTCAGGTGAGGAACTATGAGAATCTGCCTGCTGATCCCGAGGGCTATAAATATGGATTATGCGGGGCTGCCAATATATTTTGGGAAATTACACCAAGACTTATACTTGGAGCAGAATATATGATTGGGGAAAGAATGAATTTCGATGGAAGTCATGGCTCGTCAAATCGTGCCGAGGCGATGTTCCAATTATCATTTTGAAAGATATTGAATGATGAAGATACGCAGTTTGCTTTTGAGTTCCGTAATAGTGGTCAGTGCCGGTATGGGTCTGATCATGGCTGAAACGACATTACCCAAAGTAACTATAATGGGTAAGACATTCTATTACTATGAATCAAAAAAAGGAGAAACTCTCAAAGATATAGCTGAGCGTTATGGATGGGATGAGAGCATCTTGAGTAAGACTAATACGGAAGTATCCGGCAAACTTGCTCAGGGGACATTGATATATTATCCGGCATCAAAAAATTCTGAAAAGACAGGCTCAAAAGGCGGCGGAGGTTACGATATCCCGGATACCCATACCCATATCGTGCGTCCCGGAGAGACAGCATATGGAATATCAAGACTTTACAATATCCCGATCGATAGTCTGTATGCAATGAATCCTGCGGCCGTCAATGGAATTAAAAAAGGTGACCGGATAATAATTTCCCAACCATTAGCGGCTTCACAAAATTCTGACGGCAGACTGAAGGATAAATTTGCAGAGCAACCACATTTGTCTGCTACTCCTTCCGATGCTGATCAGACCTCCTCGATAGCGGACAATACTTCTTCAAACGGTTATATTTATCATACCGTTGAGGATGGAGAAAGTCTATATGGTATCGCTCATAAATATTCGACTTCAATCGAAAGTCTATTCCGACTGAATCCGGGACTGACAGCCGGGAATCCATCAAAAGGGGAGATGATCAGAATTCTTCCGGAGACACTAAGCCAATCGACCCATCGCGAAGTTATAGAAGAAAAGAAAATCGATGGAATAGCCGAATATAAGGCTAAACGCGGCGATTCTTGGGAATCTATTGCCGAGTCTCATAATCTGACAGTCGACGCGCTTCAGGCCGCCAACCCCGGAATCTCAAAAATTAATAAAGGTGACAGAATTTATCTGCCTGTAGTATCTACGGTCTCTGTTGAGAAGGATGTGGCTGATATTGATCCGCGAAGTCTGAGCAGTCAAGGCGTCCAAGAAATTTATGAAGAAGTACATTCTCTTCCTGCGCAATCATCCCTTGACATCGCTTCTACTGATCCGGAGGATATCCCTTCAGTAGGCATTGCCATTGTTTTGACAGATATCGGCCAGAACGCTGACGAAAAGAGAAGCAAACGAAACAAGGAGATGGAATTTTCGAGAGGAGCTATTAAGGCAGTAGATGATCTTAAAAATAATCCTTTTAAAACCCGACTGACAATTATTGACGGTTCGCTTCCATCTGATTCCATAGCCATCCTCCTGCATGACTTTCATCCTTCGATGATTGTAAATACTTCAGATACTGAGATTCCCACGTATCTGCTCAACTATGTTGATTCAACTTCAACTACTCTTGTCAATGCTTTCAATGTAAAGGACGAGACATACGTCAACAATCCGAATATCATTCAGTTTCTGACTCCCTCATCATACATGAATTCCGCAGTGTCGGAGTATTTCCCTCAGGAATATGACGGCTATAAACTTCTTGTAGCCGGGAGTCCGGATTCATCGGATCAGCTGGGCAATATGATCATTCAGGCGTTCGCCGAGAAGAATGTGAAGAGTGTTGAGGAATTGTCGGTGGAAGAACTCGAAAATGTTGAGCTTGAAGATCCTGAAGGTAAATATCTGATTTATTGTCCTGCAGTAAATCAAGCAGATGTGTTGGCTCTCCTTAGAAAGATTCAAATCCTCCGCGACCGCCATGTTTTGGCTGATATCAGAGTTATCGGTCGACCTAACTGGATTACATTTGCATCATCCTCCAAGGATGTGGAACTCCGAGATCTGATCGGTAATAACAGAGTTTCCATTCCTTCACGATTCTATTTCGATCCGGAGGAATATGCCACTAAGAAATTTATTGATGATTACAAAGGGCTCTTCAATATGGGTCCGATGAAAGCATCCCCTGTATATTGCGCCACGGCTTATGATATAGTGTCATACTTTGTGCCTAATATTATTCATCACAAGGGAGATTTCAATCAGTCGTTTACTTGGATGCCAACTATCCAGTCTCCAATATCTCTTGAAAGAGTAAGTAACTGGGGGGGAATCGTAAATAAAGCTGTTTATGTAATCAATTATCAGCCTTTTGGAATTTCGGATAAGGTGATAGTACCTGCAATAGTAAAATAATAAGAAAGGCTCCTGATTTAGGCCCCACTTTTTATGAGACTGTGCCTAAAATTGTGTGAACCGATATGAATGTATGAATATAACTACACATTCATACATTCTCTTTTTTTGCTCAACCTTATGGCTGCATAATTGTTAGAATTAGTGTAATTGAATATTAACTACAAATTATGAAGACAGTATTTATGAATGGCCTTGGCATGCATCTGCATGGTGAGGTTCCCGTAGACGGAAGTAATGCCCCGGAATTAAATCTCGTAGCTCAGGATCTTTCCGAGTTAACCCTTGACTCTTTTAAAGGGAGCAGAGTAGTTCTTAATATATTCCCAAGTATGGACACGGAGGTATGTGCAGCCTCAGTCAGGAGATTTAACGCTGATGCTGCTAAGTTGCCTAATACAAAAGTGATATGCGTGTCAATGGATCTTCCCTTCGCAGCTACGCGTTTCTGCACGGCTAACGGTATAGAAAATGTGGTTACAGGAAGTGGATTCAGAAGTGAATTTGGCGACAAATATGGAGTCCGGATAGTAGATGGACCTCTGCGTGATCTGTATGCACGTGCCGTCGTTGTCATTGACGAGGAAGGCAAAGTGCTCGGAAGTAAGGTATGCGAACAGATTACAGACGAACCCGATTACGCTTTCGTAGAAAGCCTTCTCAAGTAATTGAGATAATCTATATTCTGCAAATTAAAGATAATCTATATTATGCAAATAGAGAGGATGACTCCGTAATTTGGAATCATCCTCTTTATCTGCATGTAATGTTATCGTTTGATATCACCGAGTCCGCTCTGCATTACGTTTGATTTCTCTGTCTTCAGTCGGGAAGCGTCGATATCTCCGATGCCTGAAGTATTGAAATTAGCTGTTGTCGCTTCTCCGGATACTTCTACGTCACCGGCGCCATGATTCTGAATTGATAGTTTTTCGGTGGAAATATTAGTGGCGAAGATGTCGCCTGTCCCGTTACTGAGAATATTGACAGAGGATTGGGACTCTTTGAAGCCTACAGAGATCTTGCCGGTCCCATTATTCATGATCGAGACGGAAGAAGAATTTATTGATTTAATTGAGATTTCCCCGGTACCATTATCCATTAGAGATACGGAAGGAGCATCGATACTGTTCAGTTGGATGTTGCCGGTGCCGTATAACCCAAGCGTTATCTTCTTGCCGGAAAGGTCGGAAGCTTTGAAATTGCCTGTCCCGAAAGTTTGGAAATGAGTCAGAGATTTGCCGTAGATTTTGGCAGAGATATTCTTGAAATTTGAGTAGTTGTAACCCTCGGAATCAGCATGTATAGCAAGGGAAGAGCCTGACTGCTGCACCATTATAAGCTTGATTAAATTTTCCGGCCCGGTAATTTCAATTCCGGGTTTGCCCGGGAGGTATTCAATATCTACGAGAGTGTAGTTTGAGATATTGGTTACTTCCTTGTCAAAGGCAACCCTCCTCGTTTTTATCGGACCCGGGTTGACCGATTTAGAGGTGTCATCAGCGGAGAATGACCTTTTAGAATGTGATTCATTCATGATCTTGGCCGGAAGTGACGAAGCGCAGCTTGACATAATTGTCAGCAAAAGCACGAAATAAAATATTTTTTTCATATGGAAGTGGATTAGGTCAATATATTGAGGTTAAATAATCAATTACTACGAGTTGAGCAGCTACTACGTCATTTGTCCAGATGATAATCTGCTTGACATGATCTTGTTTATCCATTTGCTGATATAGATAATATTCATGATGATCAGCTACGTTTTTCATAACGAGCTCAATGTCCTTTTGATTCAATAGATAAGTCTTTAGTAAGCTCTGAATCTTACCAGCAGCTCTATCAGAGATCGCGTCATACGTATATAATGCAGATATATTCTTGTCGACATTATCGCCGAGAATACTCAGATTATATCTGTTCCAAAGATTTAAGTTTTCGGCAAAGCGTCCTGAAATGTAAGTACATTCAATTCCTTCAGTCCCGCAAAGAGAATCAAATTCAAAGGCGCTTATCGAAGTTGGAGAAAATCCCAAAGCTAATATCATAAAGCATATCACCCGAACGTGACGGAATCTTTTTGCCGGTAATATTTTAGATTTCAATTGAATTTTCATCATTTTGATGCTTTGAAGAGTTGATTTCGCTATTAGAGAAAAGATGATTTCTTTCAGAGGAGTAATTCATATCGATGTCATCGATTCGGGCGGCGCCAATCAGCAGGTTGCCGTTGAGCTGGGCGAATACCATATTGAGAATTGCGTCTGCCTCTCTGAAGTCGCTGACAACTCTATAATTAGCTGCGGCCATTACTTTCTCTTCATCCGTCATTCCGGCTTCAAAATATTCAGGATCCTGAATTATTTCGATGGTTTCTTCTGATCGAACAGAAAGAGAAGCACTATTTGAACGAGCTTTAAATGAATCGTTTTCAGACTTTCTATTTTCACTCAGAGAAGCAGAATATACTTGTAGGGAGTCCTGAGTGAGAAGAGGGGATTTAGGAGTGGCGGTTAGAATAGGCGAATCCGCACTTTTATGGGAAGAATTTGCGTATGAGACAACTTCATCCTTAGATTGGTCACTGTCAGAAAAGAAATGACATAAAACCATTGAACCCGCTATGGCTATTGCTAATATTCCGGCATAACGCATCAGTTTTTTTCGGTATCGGCGTAAATGATCCATAATTCTTGCGCTCCGATTTTCAGAGGCGATCTCTTTGTCAAGAGCCGCTGAGATTCGGTCGGCGAAGGGCGCAGGCATTTCATCGCATTCCTCATCTCCGCGCTCAAGCGACTGAAGATCGGAAAGGAGCCGTATAGAGGAGAGCAATTCGTCGGGGATAGATTCGGATGAGATATCAATCACTTCGATTAGCGCAGCAATGCGCTGCTCTTGGTCTGGTGACTCGTTAGCTTCAAGCCAATCCTTCAGAAGATAGTTAAGTTCAGATATCTCTTTATTAAATTTTTTCATATCTAAGTGATTGAGCAACGATAAGTAAGTTCCAAAAAATTAAACGATATTAGTGATTAAAATTACTTGAACAATAAAACTCGTTCTTTTTGTCTGCTTCGAGCTTGTCAGTCAGTCGCATACAAAGTATGC
>JAIDYR010000009.1 GCA_029057985.1 Muribaculaceae bacterium
TGCTCCCTCCTTCCGCACTCAAATCAGCTCAAAAATAACTTCCTTTTATATGTTCATTAATTTTTCTCACTTACTTATTCATTTAAAATTAGACTATTCTGAAAAGAAAAGTTTACTCTTCCGGTAAAATTTCCCGGTCAAGCTTTTCCATTTCGTCATCGATTATTGCCTGCTCCTGTCGATCGATTTCGGCGCTGACTGAATCGATGCTCTCTTGATTTTCGATCTTTGCCTCATCTGAGAGTTCTTTCTCGGCCTCTTCAAGAACTTCCTTATCAGGATCTGAATCAACCTTGCAGACGGATGCTATCGTATCGCCTCTCTTGGTAAGATCGATAAGCTTGACGCCTTGGGTAGCGCGGCCCATTACGCGCACATCTTTTACAGCAAGTCTGAGCGTAATGCCGCTCTGGTTGATGATTACAAGATCGTTGGCATCGGTGACGTTCTTTATCGCTACAAGCTGCCCCGTCTTTTCAGTAACGGAAATAGTCTTTACGCCCTTGCCGCCGCGATTGGTGATTCTGTAATCTTCAAGATCCGAACGCTTTCCATAGCCCTTTTCGGAAACCACCATAATTGTGTCTTTTGAATCAACCTTCATTGTGATCATTCCGACGACTTCATCGTTTTCGCTTCCGAGCGTCATGCCACGCACACCGGTCGACATTCTGCCCATCTGGCGTACTGTGCTTTCATGGAAGCGAATCGCTCGGCCTTCTCTATTGGCCAGAATTATTTCGGAGTTACCGTCAGTAAGGGCCACTTGAATCAGCTGGTCGTCATCGCGTATGATGATAGCGTTCACGCCATTGGCGCGAGGACGGGAGTAATCATAGAGTGATGTCTTCTTGACAGTGCCGTTTTTCGTGCAGAAGACAAGATTATGATTCCGGGTATACTCCTCATCATTAAGTTTCTTGATCTTTATAAATGCATTCACCGCATCATCCGAGTCAATATTAAGGAGATTCTGGATTGCCCGGCCTTTGGAGTTCTTTCCTGCTTCCGGGATTTCATAGACTTTAAGCCAATAGCAACGCCCCTTGCGGGTGAAGAAGAGCATCGTATTATGATTTGAAGCCGGATATATATATTCTATGAAATCTTCAGATCGAGTGTCGCTTCCCTTGGCTCCGAGTCCTCCACGATTCTGAGTGCGGAATTCTGATAGGGGAGTACGCTTGATGTAGCCGAGATGGCTGACAGTTATGATCATCTCGTCGTCGGGATAGAAGTCTTCCGCATTGAATTCGCCCGCTGCGAGATTTATGCGTGTGCGACGCTCATCGCCATATTTGTCGCGTATTTCAATGAGTTCATCCTTCATTACTTCGCGGCAGACTTCATCATTATTGAGAATATCGTTCAAGTGTGCGATGAGTTTCATAATCTCATCATATTCATGACGAAGTTTCTCCATTTCAAGACCTGTCAGCTGGCGCAGACGCATTTCCACGATAGCGCGGGTCTGAATCTCGTCCAGATCGAAGCGCGATGCGAGAGTGTTGCGGGCTTCTTCAGTAGTGCGGGATCCGCGGATTATGGCGATGACCTCATCTATATTATCTACCGCGATCATCAAGCCTCGAAGAATATGGGCACGCTCCTCTGCCTTGCGCAGTTCGTAGCGGGTGCGGCGGATGACTACATCGTGGCGATGCTCTACGAAATTTGAGATCAGATCGCGGAGATTGAGAGTGCGGGGACGTCCGTTGACAAGAGCGACATTATTTACGCTGAATGATGTCTGGAGTTGCGTCATCTTATAAAGCTTATTGAGAATGACGCTGGCGTTGGCATCTCGCTTTATGTCAATTGCGATATGCATCTCCCCGCGGGCGGAAGTATCCGTAATATCGGAGATTCCGTCAATTTTCTTCTCTTCTACCAGATCGGCAATACTTTTTACAAGATCGTTCTTAATTACACCGTGTGGAATTTCGGAGATCACGATCACATCATGATTACCCTCCGATTCGATTTCGCATTTGCCGCGCAGAACTATTCGTCCGCGTCCTGTCTCATAAGCTTCGCGGACTCCTTTCATTCCGAGAATCTCACCTCCTGTGGGGAAATCAGGAGCCTTTACATATTCCATGAGGCCTTCGACGTCGATATCAGGATTGTCGATAAAGGCTATGCAGGCGTTGAGGGATTCCGTTAGATTATGGGGGGGCATATTGGTGGCCATGCCTACCGCTATGCCCGAGGCTCCGTTGACGAGCAAGTTGGGGATTCTTGCCGGCAGCACTGAAGGCTCTTGCAGAGTATTGTCGAAGTTAGGGACGAAGTCGACAGTGTCCTTGTCAAGATCGGCAAGCATCTCTTCTCCCATGCGCGCGAGTTTGACCTCGGTATAACGCATTGCAGCAGGCGAATCTCCGTCGATCGACCCGAAATTACCCTGGCCGAAGACGAGGGGATAGCGAAGCGACCAATCTTGCGCCAGGCGCACCATGGTCAGATATATGGAGGAGTCTCCATGCGGGTGATATTTACCCATTACCTCACCTACGATACGAGCAGACTTTTTAGTGTCACCCGAAAAGAAATTGTTAAGTTCGTTCATGCCGTAAAGCACGCGGCGATGAACGGGCTTGAAGCCGTCTCTGACATCAGGAAGCGCACGCGACACGATTACTGACATAGAATAATCGATATAGGCGCTCTTCATTTCCGTATCAATATTGATAGGAATAATCTTATCGTCTCCTTGCATTGTAAATATGTATCTGTTTTCAGTAGGAGAGCTCTTAATCACTTCATTGAAATAGACGGAAGCCCCGGGGGATTTCGCTTGCTCTCCTAATCTACAAAATTACAAAAAAATGTCGTAACTGCCAAATGCAATTACGACATTATTCAGGTTTTGACTTTCAAAATGATAATTTCGTCGAATTAGGGCCTCTCTGTTTAAGAGCCCGTTTACTAAGAACTGTTAAAATTTCATTTTGATCGAATATCAACGATAAAACGCCCATATTTTAGCCATTTTCGATCTTTTCATCAGTCACGATGCCCGCATCGCTCCTTCTTCAAAAATCGAAACTGCCTCAAAATCTGTACATTTTCTCGTTAACATTCTTTAGTAAACTGGCTCTAAAAGCATCGCTGAGATATCAACCTAATTCGATAACTTCGCAATCGCGGATATCACCATCGTCAATTACAAATCTGAGTATGGTACGCTTTTTTTGCCATCCCTGAAGGCCTGCGGCACCGGGATTCATATGCAGAAGTCCAAGCTCCTTATCGTACATTACTCTGAGTATATGCGAATGGCCATCGACCATCAATCTTATCTTCTCTTCCCTGAGAAGTCTCTTCATACCGGGTGCCCATCGCCCGGGATAACCTCCGATATGAGTCAATAGCACCTTTATTCCTTCAACTTCAAAGATTTCGAGTTCTGGAGCCATGCGGTTGACTATTCCGTGATCCACATTTCCTCTCACGGCTCTTACGCGAGGTCCGATCTCTTGAAGGCGTTCGAGGATGGTGACGTCGCCGATATCTCCGGCGTGCCAAATCTCGTCGCAATCAGCGAAGTATTTAGCATACCGGTCATCCCAATGGGAATGAGTATCGCTCAATACTCCTATCTTCTTCATTCTGAAGATTCTGAAGATTCTGAAGTCTCGGATTGCTGTGACTGCTCGGGAAGGTCGGTATTCTCGGGACTGTCAACAAGACTGGAATAAGTCACGTCAAGCTTGTCGGCTCCATCTGTATAGGAAGCCTTGATGACGCCTCCAATCTGACCTTCGGCGTTGAGACTGAGCATAATTTCCGCAAGTTCATCTTCCAGATATTTCTGAATGGCTCGTTTGAGCGGACGGGCCCCGAAGTTGCGGTCATAGCCTTTCTCAGCTATAAACTTCTTGGCTTCCGGGGTGACCTCAAGTTGATAGCCAAGCTTTGCTACCCGGGAATAGAAGTCTTTCAGTTCAACATCGATTATCTTGAATAACGCTTCTTGATCAAGCTGATCAAACATTATTATATCATCCACACGATTGAGGAATTCGGGAGAGAAAACCCTGTTGAGAGCCTTGGTGATGACTCCCTGAGATTGCTCCTTGATATTCTCGGCTGTCTGAAAGCCTACGCCTCCGGTGCCGAAATCTTTCAGCTGTCGGGATCCAACATTGGAAGTAAGGATAATGATCGTGTTTTTGAAGTCGATCTTGCGTCCGAGAGAATCCGTGAGCCGGCCTTCATCCATTACCTGAAGAAGCAGATTGAAGACATCCGGATGAGCTTTCTCAATTTCATCGAGCAGCACTACTGAATAGGGACGACGGCGCACCTTTTCGGTCAGTTGGCCTCCCTCTTCATAACCTACGTATCCCGGAGGAGCTCCGACAAGTCGCGACACTGTAAACTTCTCCATGAATTCAGACATATCCATGCGGATAAGTGCATCCGGTGAATCAAAGAGATACTCTGCTATTTTCTTGGCAAGATATGTCTTACCGACACCCGTCGGACCAAGGAACATGAATGTTCCGATAGGCTTATTGGGATCTTTCAGACCAATACGATTTCTCTGGATTGCCTTCACGATTTTCTTGATGGCATTATCCTGGCCGATTACGCTACCTTTAAGTGCATCTCCCATCTGAATCAGTCGAGATCCTTCGGCCTGAGCTATTCTTTGTGTCGGCACCCCGGTCATCATAGCCACAACTTCCGCCACCTTATCCTCGTCGACCGTCTGCCGGTCTTCAGCGAGTTTCTTTTCCCAATCAGCCTTAGCTTTGGCAAGTTCTGTCTTCAGGCGGGCTTCCTGTTTGCGTAGAGTAGCAGCCATCTCGAAATCTTCATTATGAGCAGCTTCAAGTTTCTTTGTAGTTGTCTCCTCAATCTGAGCCTCGAGATCTTCGATTTCACGTGGGACCACAATGTTGGTGATATGCACTCTGGATCCGGCTTCATCAAGAGCATCGAGCGCTTTATCAGGGAAGTTGCGGTCACTCACATAGCGCTCGGTAAGCGATACGCAGGCGCGAAGGGCATCTTCGGTATAACTGACGTTATGATGTTCTTCGTATTTATCCTTGACGTTATGAAGGATCTCAAGAGTCTCTTCCGGAGAAGTCGGCTCGACCATAACCTTCTGGAATCTACGCTCGAGAGCCCCGTCCTTTTCAATGTTCTGACGATATTCATCAAGAGTAGTCGCGCCGATACATTGTATTTCTCCCCGCGCCAGGGCCGGTTTAAGGATATTTGCCGCATCCATTGATCCGGGCGAACCTCCTGCACCAACGATTGTATGAATCTCATCAATAAATAGAATAATCTCCGGGTGCTTTGCGAGTTCGTCGAGAATTGCTTTTATGCGCTCCTCAAACTGACCGCGATATTTCGTTCCGGCTACCATTCCGGCCATATCAAGTCCGATGACGCGCTTATTAAACAGTACACGCGACACTTTCTTCTGCACAATCCTCAACGCCAGACCTTCGACAATAGCGGATTTGCCGACACCGGGTTCGCCGATAAGGACAGGATTATTCTTTTTACGGCGAGAAAGTATCTGGGCGAGACGTTCTATCTCGGTCTCTCTACCTACTACCGGATCCAGGCGTCCTTCAGCGGCGGCAGCGGTCATGTCATGGCCGAACTTATCCAGAGCCGGAGTGTCTGATTTACTTTTACCTTTACCGGACGCGGCTTTTTCGTTCGCACCCCGATCATCGAAGAGAGGAGCATCATCATCTTCATCCTCGTCGTCAGAATCAAACGGATTCTTTGAATTCGATGGATTTGGCGATGACGGGCCACCAATATTCTGAATCGTAATGTCAAAGTTAAGATATTCCTCTTTCATATCCGCGAGGAATTTATTATCGACTGAGCGCTTGTCGTGCATCAGGGCCAGAATAATATGCTCGCCGGCGATGACGGGAGATTTCATTTTGCGCGCTTCGGATGTGGCAAGATTAAGATGGCGTATAGCTGAGAGTGTGATTTTAAACTGCTGCTCGAAAAGCGTGGTTGTCTGCTCATCGCTATCAGGAGCCATATTCAAATGTTCGCTTAATTCCTCGATCATCTTATCGATTGGCACATTCAACTGGGAGAGAATCTTGAAGGCATATCCATCGCGCTGTCGCAATGCTGCCAAAACAAAATGCTCACTCCTGATAGCCGGAGAATTGAATTCTCTGGCAATTTCATCGGCCTTCGTAAGTATGGGAAGGAATTGCTTTGAAAAGTCGTTCTTCATTTATTTCTGATTTGTTGCTAAGAGAGTAACAATTAGCGTGCCAAAAAAGATTAAATTTTTGGCCTTGTGTGAAATTTTGTAAACCAAACGCTCTAATAATTCTCATTCGGACAATCCCGAATACTTAGAACAGAAGTGCTATTCGATATACGAAGAAACTTAATATCCAGGCGACTCCCGTATTATAAATCGCGGAAAAGAGGGCATATTTCCAACTCTCGGTTTCACGCGCGATAGCGGCTAAAGTAGCTATACATGGGAAATATAGCAGCACGAATACCATGAAGGCAAGAGCTTTTGCCGGAGTGAATGGCGGTTGTCCTGTCAATTTTGACGGAGTTACAAGACGTTGAGAAATAAGGTCAGCGTCATCATCTCCGACATAAAGCACTCCCATAGTGGAGACCACAACCTCCTTTGCGGCAGCTCCGGCAAAAAGAGAAACTGTAGTCTTCCATCCGAAATCCAACGGCCTTACAATCGGTTCTACTGCCTTACCGATATGTCCGAGAATCGAATTCTCCTGCTGATAAGAATTAAGTATAAGTTTGTCAAGATTCTCCGGGGTTGAGTTTGTTTTAATATCAGCTGGCATATCCGCCAATATAGTCCGTCGATAACTTTCCGGCACTTCTGAAATGTCATATCTCGGGAAGTAGGATAAGGCCCATATAATTATTGAAGCAACCAGAATGACTCCTCCCATCTTGCTGACATATTGCTGAGCTTTACTCCACATCCCCCTGAGAATTGCTTTTCCGGTAGGCATACGGTAGGGGGGGAGTTCCATCACAAAAGGAGTTTCATCCGTTTTCAGCCAGAATCTTCGCATAAGTCTGGCAGTTACGACTGCTACAACGATTCCGAGTAAATAAAGGCCGAAGAATACAAGTCCTCCATAATTTGGGAAAAAGCATCCCGCAAGTAAGACGTATATAGGGATTCTTGCGGAGCAACTCATGAATGGATTGATCAGGATTGTAATCAATCTGCTTGATTTACTCTCTATTATGCGTGTCGACATGATGGCGGGCACATTGCAACCGAAGCCCATTACAAGTGGAATAAATGATTTGCCATGAAGCCCCATCTTGTGCATTACGCGGTCCATAATAAAGGCGACCCTCGCCATATATCCCGTATCCTCCATGAAGGATATGAAGAAATATAGTATCAGAATGTTGGGAAGGAATACAATTACTCCGCCTACGCCTCCGATAATCCCGTCAAGCAAAAGATCTTTAAAAGGTCCTTCCGCCATTCTTTCACTGATCAACCCTGAAATCCATCCTACCATAGATTCTATCCATTCCATCGGATAAGATCCGATTTGAAAAGTAGCCCAGAACATGACGAACATAACGGCCAGGAATATCGGGAATCCGAAAACTTTGCTCGTCACTATTGCATCTATGATTTTAGTCGATTTAGCTTCCTCGATAGCTCCCCCTTCCATCGTTTCGGCAAGAGCCCCTTGAATAAAACCGTATTTATCAGCGGAAATTGCTGAATTTACATCTTCATTAAGAGCTTTCTCTATATTCGCCGCCTCAATCTCACGTCGTTCGGAGATCTGCTTATATGAGGCGGCTTCGCGGAGGATATTATCGGCTTCCGGATCACCTTCAAGAAGTTTTATGGCAAGGTATCTGGGAGAAAATTTCTGAGAGATTGTCGCATCCGACTTAATGAGATCCTTGATAGCTTTGACTCCGGCTTCAATATCCTGACGCATCTTGATGTGGATGTGTCTGACATCTTTCTGCCTCATTTCGTAGACATCGATGATTGTGTCGAGTAATTTATCTACTCCCCATCCTGTAGAGGCTTTCGTCGGCACGACCGGCACTCCGAGCATCTTGCCGAGTTGTTCATAGTCGAGTTTAGCACCGCTGTGCTCAAGTTCGTCATACATATTCAAATCTATGACCATCGAACGATTCATATCAATAAGTTCGGTCGTAAGATATAGATTGCGCTCAAGATTTGAGGCTACGACGACGTTGACAATGACGTCCGGCATCTCATGATTCAGATACCGCATCACGTATAATTCCTCGGGAGAGTATGCCGATAGGGAATAAGTGCCGGGCAGGTCAACGATATTAAACTTATAGCCCTTGTATTTCATTGACCCGGACTTGGCTCCTACTGTGACTCCGGCATAGTTCCCGACATGCTCATGAGCTCCTGAGGCTATATTGAAGAGCGATGTCTTTCCGCAGTTAGGATTCCCTATAAGTGCAATGTTAATTATCTTATCTTTTCGGAAATCATCTTCGGAGTATTCATTGTCGTCATGATGCCCGGTCTTCCACTTATCGATCTTTTCAGCATGACGGCGCCATTCGTCAAGTGTCTCCACTTCGATTAAATTGGCTTCCGCCTTTCGAAGACTGACCTCGTAGTCCATCAATTTGAATTTGATGGGATCCAGGAGAGGAGCATTGAGTATCATCTTGACCTCCCTCCCCTTCACAAATCCCATCTCCATGACACGCTTACGAAAGGCACCGTGACCGAGTATCTTGGTCACTATCACCGTCTCACCGGGTTTTAAATCAGATAGTCTCATTTAGACTTAATTTCTATTTTCAATGAAATTATTAGGGTACTTATTATGGAAACTCAATTAGAATTATTCTAAATATTATTTAGAGTCATTCTAATTAAGTGCAAAATTAACAAAACTTTTTCAAAAATCAATTTGACCGGACAAAAATTATGTGTAATTTTGCATCAAATTCGGTGACGGACATAAAACTCCGTTTAAAAGGGAATCGGGTGAAAATCCCGGGCAATCCCGTTGCCGTGAGTTTCTCTGCATAAACTTAACTATGCAGACTGCATTTTGCGGGACTCATAAATTTATCCACTGCGATACGCCATAGTATTGTGGGAAGGGTTATGAAGTGCGAAACGAGCCGGAATACCTGCCGAGTTAATTGGTCATACTGAAACTTCTATCTAAAAGAAGATTGATTGGTAGGATCAATGCCGAGACAAATCTTGCGAGGACAAGAGAGGCGAAAAACGTGTATACCGGAATATCCGGTGTATTGTATTTTCAAATTTCCCCACAATTTTTTCTTGGTAATATTTTTGGCCTGTCGACTTTCCTATTAGGAAAGTCGATGAGCGTGGCATTGTACTTCACTTATATGTCATAAAAAAGTATTATGAAAAAATTTGTATTAGCACTGATTGCAGCATGTATTGTGACTTCAGCAATCGCAGGCGTACCTCGGCATGTCCAGGGACGACCTTATGAGAAGCCCGGCTTAACTCCGGCTGACTATGATCCTAATCCCCGGCCAATACCGGCAGAGAAAGATTTTTCTTTCTCTGAAATTAAATCATGGGCCGGGGAAGGAGAGAATGAATGTGCCGTGATTATTCAATGGACGGTTCCATCTGAAGACAATGCGCTGGTCTTCGGTTATAGGTGGGATGGAGATGCAACGTCTGAAGACGCTCTTAAAGCGATCATTGAGTCGCATCCGAGATTATATGGAGGATTCACGGAGGGAGGAGCCTATGGCAGTACTCTCGACGGGCTTGGTTGGGATCCTGCAGGAGATGGCGAATTTAGCGTTACCACAAAATCAGGTACCATCGTTTATCCCGACAAGGCCGGCTTTCTTTCCGGATCAGCCGCAGGATTTGATGGAGCTACGGCAACTAAATCTGATGATTGGTTTCGTGGCGGATGGTACGACGGTTACTGGTCATTCTGGATAGGGAAACAAGGAGATAGTACTTTAGGGTATTCTCTTACCGGTATCTCAGGTCGAAATCTCGAAGACGGTTGTATAGACGCTTGGGTCTTTGCTCCAAATCTCGATAGAACGGAATTAAAACCGTGGCTTGCCGCACCCATAGAGAATCAAGTTATTACTCCGACGATATTCAATGTAGGAACGCTTTATTACAAAATTAAGAGTCCGGGTGAGGTGGAGGTAATTTCTCCAAAAATAGCCGACGGGATAAATAAAGCTTATTCAGAAAAAAGTGTAGTGATAGACAGCGAGGTGACATGGAACGGTTCTACTTATATGGTGACTTCAATTGGTCAGGATGCATTTCTTAACGCTCGTACAGTAGATCTTACACTTCCTGCAACTGTGAAAAACCTTGAAAGTGGAGCTTTGAACTGTGAACTTGAACATCTTACGATACTTGCCACTATTCCGCCGGTATGTACGTCGGCTTCTTTTCATAAATATGCTTCTCTTGACTGGGCAATAACAGTTCCTGAGGAAGCCTTTTCTTCTTATATGGCATCTCCGGTATGGAAAGATTTCGCAATCAATCTTGTAGAAGATTTTTATAGTGAAGGAATTTTCTATCATGTTATATCAGAGGAAGAATGCAAAGTAGAAGTAAGCAAGCCATTTGAATTTGAGAATATTCCGGGAGAGGATTATTCCGGAGCAGTAATAATTCCGGGAAAGGTCGTTTTCAAAGGCAGAGAATATGACGTGACGGCAATAGGTGATAATGCATTTAACGGCATCTACAGCAAAGCGACGAACATTACATTACCTTCTACTATAAAGAACATAGGTAGATATGCATTTAATAGCAGTGATTTGGCGACGTTGATAGTAAACTGTGATGAACCTCCGGTTTGCGGACGATATACGTTTGGCAGCACACCTTCTGATAAGTTAAAGGTATTCGTTCCTGAAGCAAGTATAGAAGCTTACAAAAATTCCGAACCGTGGAGTGAACTTCATATCAATGATGTCAATATAGGCGATGAGATCGACCATAACGGAGTTAAATATGTAGTTTTGTCGAATGAAGATACATCCGAAGTAAAGGTCATCCAGCCATACGCCGCAAGATACTCCGGCACAATTAGTATTCCCGAGTCATTCGTTCTGGGCGGAGTTCAATATAATGTTGTTGAAATTGACGATTATGCTTTCTATCTGGCTAAAGAACTTACTAATGTTTCGATTCCATCCACGGTGCGTAAAATTGGAAAATATGCCTTTGACGGGTCTTCTATTATTGATATATATATTCCGGATGGTATCGAACAGATAGAAACTTACGCTTTCTATAACTGTCAGAATCTCGAAAAGGTTTCAGGTATGAAAAACGTAAAAGAGATTGGACGGGCAGCTTTCATGATGTGTGGCAAGCTCAGCTCAATTGAATCGTTGGAAAATCTCGAAGTTCTACGAGGGTTTGCATTTAATAGCGATTCTTCAATCACAGAATTACCTGATATGCCCAAACTTAAAAAGATAGAGTCGGAATGTCTGTCTGATTGTAATTCTCTGAAATACCTTGTACTTCCCGCTTCTATCGAAGCCAAAGGGGTAGGTGTAATTTTCGGGAATAGCAATAATAGCGGTGTCAAGGTCTTCTATTGTGGAGGGACGCCAATTGATCTTGGTAGTGTCAATTCATTCAGTATATCTTATGATCCCGAAGCAGAAAGCGAAGAAACGCGCCGTACGTTTGCTCCCGTATATGTACCCTATGGGAAATCTGAATTATTCAATGCAGATTGGAATTGGAAAACCTATAATTGCTCTGAGCTGACTCCGGAGGGAGTACTCACAGATTCTAATGTAGAAGTGTCCGGCAATAAGGCAAATTTCACTGCAAAGATTGACATCGACGGAATTGTTGAAACTGACATTCCTGAATCCTTCCTTGCAGCAAATGATTTTTCAGATTTCCCCATGAAAGTCGCAGCTTCAATGAAACTGGAATATCGACGTGTATCATCTGAAAGAAATAGTGAGAATGATATATACACTGCCGGCGTGACAGCAAAAGATAAGGTTATAATTGCCAATATTTCTAACGCGCTCCCCGGAAATTACGAATATCGTTGGTACTGCGGCGAACCTCAAAATCGTCTGGCAACCGATTGGAATACTTTCGCTATCGAAAAATCAGGTGAAGAGGATCCTACGTCTGCCTGTTTCAATTTCGAAGATGTTGCAACGTTGAATCCGGCTCCGTCAGAGACAGATTTTATAGATGAATATTCCCGGATAATATGGCTATGTGCCGGAACTGAATTTGAAAATAACGGCGCTACTATGTCATTTACCAATGGGCCGGGACTTGCTTATAGATCACTCATCATCCGGGATGCCGGCAATAATACCAGACTGAATTTCTATGGTTCTCTCTACTTGTCTGCTCCTGCCGGGAAAACTCTTTCATCGGTTGAGATCATTTCCGACTATAGTCCTATCTTTCAAAAGTATCTTGCGGAAATCGAGCTTCAGGAATTTCAGCCCGGGCAACTTATATATGATGCGGCATCCGCTCCCGACAGAATTATCTGGACTCCGCAGGAGGGTGAGAAAGTTCCTTCAATAATTCTCCATAACAAAACAGAGAAGAAAGCAGTATATATCACTAAAATCAATCTCAATTTTAAAGATGAAAATACACTGACATCCGTCGGTGAAATCTCGACTGATCCGGTAGAGATCGAATACTATAATCTTCAAGGACTTCGAGTTTTACACCCGTCAAAAGGTCTATATATCGAACGAAAGGGTGCAGAAATGAAAAAGGTTATGATCAAATAAGAGGACGCAAATAGATATCTTAATATAAGAAATCCCGCGACAGCCAATAAATGCTGCCGCGGGATTTTTGTTGGATATAGATTTACGTTGGAAAAACAGAATTATTCCCCAGCTGTTTTTTCACCGGCTTGAGATGCCGGCTGTGATTGATTCTTCAGATATTTATCAAGGAAGTTGAAGAAGACGCGCTGCCAAAGGATTGCATTCTGAGGTTTGACAACCCAGTGATTTTCATCCGGGAAAACGAGCATCTCGGCTTCAAGACCATGCATTTTTGCAGCATTGAAAGCCATCATGCCCTGTGAGGCAAGGATACGGTAGTCGAGTTCTCCTACCGTGATAAGAATCGGAGCCGTCCATTTGTCTACAAACTTATGTGGTGAGCCCGCATAAGTACGTTGGGCAACGGCATTATTCAGATCCCAGTAAGGACCGCCGAGGTCATAATCCGCGAAGAACATTTCTTCAGTCTCGAGGTATTGAGCTTCCAGATTGAAAATGCCTGCGTGAGCAATCAGAGCAGCGAAGCGTCCTTCGTGAATTCCGGCGAGTTTATAGACTGAGAATCCGCCATAGCTTGCACCGATGGCGCCCAGGTGATCCTTATCGACATAGGGGAGAGCCGCCATGTAGTCAGTGGCTGCGAGATAATCCTGCATGTTCTGTCCCATATAGTCTCCGGAGATCTGATGATTCCATTCATATCCGAAGCCCGGCGTGCCGCGACGGCAAGGTGCAATTACGACATATCCGTTCGCGCCCATGATCCTGAAGTTCCATCGATAGCTCCAGAATTGGCTGACTGCCTGTTGAGGTCCACCCTGGCAGTATAGAATACCCGGATACTTTTTATTAGGATCAAAGTTTGAGGGGAGAATGATCCATGCGAGCATCTGCTTGCCGTCGGTAGTTGTCACATAATGCTTCTCGACCTTTACTTCAGCGAGCTGATCGAGGATATCCTTATTGATATTGGTGATCTCAGTCACTTTCTCTGATCCTACGATTGCCACCACATCATCCGGTTGCAGCATATTATGGCGCATAGCATAGATCTTTCCGTCCGCCATAGGGATAACTGAATGGTAGTCCCACATTCCCTGTGCTATAGTATCGATTTTGCAAGTGGTCACGTCCATCTTGAAGACCGGTTCTGTCCCTTCATAGTAGCCTGCGAAATATATCGATTTACCATCAGGAGCCCAGGCGATTTCTTCCGGCCAATATTGCCAATTATCGGTCAGATCACGCTTTTGTCCGCTCTTCATGTCCATAACCATAAGCCTCTTCTTATCGGATTCATACTTAGGAGTCGCCATAGAGAGCCATGCCAACCGGCTGCCATCGGGAGAGAATTTGGGATCAGTGTCATATCCCGGATTGTCGGACGTCAGATTAGTAGTAGTCTTGTTTGCTATATCATATAGATATAGATTTGAATCAGTAGAGAAGGCATAATCCATGCCTGCCTTCTTGCGGCTGACATAGACAAGCTGTTTGCCGTCGGGAGTGAACTCAAACGATTCCGCACCTCCGAATGGACGCATAGGACATTCGAACGGTTCTCCCGCCATCAGGTCAATAAAATTATCGGCCGACTTCCCATTGAATTCTCCAAGGAAGGGATGCGGGATCTCTTCGACCCATTCATCCCAATGCTTATACATAAGGTCATTTACAAGGCGCCCGGTAGTTTTCTCAAGTCCGTTGAAAAGAGTGGAATCTTTTTCCCAGGGTTTGATTGGAGAGGCCACGATGATATGAGTCTCATCAGGAGAAATCTTGAAACACTCGACTCCATTTTCCAGCGCAGTTATGCGCTGAAGCTCTGAGCCGTTGGGTGCCATTGAGAAAACCTGAGGTTTTTCGGTTTCCGAATCTTTAGTTATGAATGCAATTCGCGGATTGTCGCCACCAAACCAGCATATTCCACTCTCGGAAGATGCTGTCTTGGTCAGACGTTGCATATCGGATCCATCCGGATTCATAGTATAGATCTCCGCGTTGCTCTTATTTTCTTCTATGCTTTCATAGGCGAGAGTGAAGGCGATAGTCTTGCCGTCAGGACTGGGAGCTATTTCTCGGATACGTCCGAAAGCCTCCAGCACTTCAGGGGTCAGCATCCCGTCTTTCACTTCTACAGTGGGCTTCTCAATGATCATTTCTTCGATCTCATTGGTTGAGCAGCTCGACAGCATTGCAGCGGCTGCAAGCCCCATTGGGATTAATGATTTGTTCATTTATTAGATTTAATGTTAGAATGAAAAATATTTAATTTCTATTTTTGGCGATTACTTTTCTTTCCGAATTCTTTCCTATTCGATGCGTGTCGACTTGAAGCAGGGGGTTCGCGACGATAGGTATTGACTCCCGGGACTCCTCCGGGATATAATTCTTTAATCAGGTCCGGTCGGTGAAGACGCTGTAGCTCACGGACTATTTGATGGCGCGCATCCGGTTTATACCAGAAGAAAAACTGCCGTTGTGCGAGTTTCTCTTTTTCCGTCCGGGCGGTGAAGATCGGTTTTCCGGTATAAGGATGCACTCCGGAATAGTAGATCTCAGTCGCGACTGTCATTGGAGTCGGAGTGAAGTCCTGGACCTGCTCAAGATGAAAATTCAATCCTTTGGTGATGACAGCAAGTTCCGCCATGTCTACCTCTCTGCAACCGGGATGAGAAGAGATGAAATAGGGTATAAGCTGCTGGTTCAGACCTTCCTTACGGTTGACATCGTCGAATATCTTCTTAAACTCCTTAAACAGTTCGAAGGAAGGCTTACGCATAATGTCGAGGACTTCATCGGAAGTATGTTCGGGAGCGACTTTCAATCTTCCGCTGACATGATTTGCAATTAATTCATGCAAATACCTGCGATTTGCGGAATCAACTTTTTCCGTGCGTCCTTTAGCCATAGCAAGGTCATATCTGACTCCGCTTCCTACGAATGACTTCTTCACTCCCGGAAGAGCATCCACTGCCTTGTAAACCTCTAACA
>JAIDYR010000090.1:0-91 GCA_029057985.1 Muribaculaceae bacterium
TCTGATATTTATGACAGAAGCACATAAGAACAGAAAAGCTCAGATAAAAAATTATGTCCTTCTGTGCTTTTGTCTGATATTTATGACAGAA
>JAIDYR010000090.1:191-5287 GCA_029057985.1 Muribaculaceae bacterium
GCACATAAGAACAAAAAAGCTCAGATTAAAAATTATGTCCTTCTGTGCTTATGTCTGATATTTATGACAGAAGCACATAAGAACAAAAAAGCTCAGATTAAAAATTATGTCCTTCTGTGCTTATGTCTGATATTTATGACAGAAGCACAGAAGCACAAAAAAGCTCAGATTAAAAATTATGTCCTTCTGTGCTTATGTCTGATATTAATGACAGAAGCACATAAGAACAGAAAAGCTCAGATAAAAATTATGTCCTTCTGTGCTTATGTCTGATATTTATGACAGAAGCACATAAGAACAGAAAAGCTCAGATAAAAAATTATGTCCTTCTGTGCTTTTGTCTGAATTAATGTTCTTACGTGCATATGTCTGAAGAATAGAATTGTTTCAAAGGATAGAAATTTTGTTACATTGTCACATTCCTTGCCATTCACGCAACATTTCTACTTGACTTATGTATTGAAAGACAGTAACTTTGCCGATGAAAAATCTGCCGCATAGCGAATCACTCATGACGTATCCATCACGCATCATGACATCACCATGATACGGATAGGTTAATTAAGTAAAAGTAGGTTAGTAAATAGGTTTAGTTAATATTAATGAGTCTCAAAAAGAGTGTTAGAAAAATTTTGGTGAAAATCATTTAGGGTAGAAGATAAAATAGTTCATTTCTCTCAATATTGGTCAGGTCCCTGCTCCGGAATATTCCGACGCAGGGATTCTTTATTAAAAAGTTAAGCAACGTTAAATTCAAAGGCGGATATTAAGACCCCGTTTACTAAGAAGTGTTAAAATTTCATTTTGATCGAATATCAACGATAAAACGCCCATCTTTTGGCCATTTTCGATCTTTTCATCAGTCGCGATGCCCGCATCGCTCCTTCTTCAAAAATCGAAACTGTCTCAAAATATGTACATTTTCTCGTTAACATTCTTTAGTAAACCGGCTTTAAACGAATTTGTTATTAATCAGTCAGAGATTACAGAAATTGCGAAATAACCAAGCGATTAGCTACACTGACTATTCGCGATTTATGATCGCAGAAACATTTTCCAAAACTGAATTTAATAACTTAAAAATAGAATATACAAGATGAAAAAAATAGCAATGGGTCTTACCCTCATGATGGCGCTCCTCGCCGCTCCCGCAACTTTCGCTCAGCAGCAGAACGAATCAAAGGAATGTACCGAGCAGTCCTGTCCGAATAAGGAAAAGAAGGAATGTAAGAAAGATAAGTGCGATAAGAAAGAATGTAAGGGTAAGAAAGAATGTAAAGGAGAAGGCCGTAAGGAGTGTAAAGCTAAGAAAGAATGTAAGAAGCAGAAATGCGACGGTCAGTTTGCCAAGCGAGGTGAAGGTCGCGGCAAGAAGATGGACAAGGAGGCACGCCGTGCCGCAATGTTCGACGGCATCACACTTAGCGACGCCCAGCAGGAGAAACTTCAGGCACTCGACAGCAAGGTAAAAGCCGAGCGTCAGGAGGCCAAAGCCAAGATGCAGGAAGAAAAACAGAAGATGCGCGAGAAAGCCGCAAAGGGACGTGAGAAATTCCGTGCCGAATACGACAAAGCTCTTCAGGACATCCTGACTCCCGATCAGTATGCAAAGTATCAGGAGAATCAGCAGGCCGCTCAGGCAAAGCGCGCCGAGAAAAAAGCCGCTAAGGAAGCCCGCAAAGCTGAAAAGATGAAAGCCCGTCAAGGCGCTGAACGCCAGGGTTAACCCCACTCAAAATACGCAAGCGAGAAAGTAAATTCATAGATAAAAGAAAATCCCGTCAGGAACTGACTTCCTGACGGGATTTTCTTTCTTCTTGCCGACTCACGCGTCGAAGCTGATGTCGTCGGGATACCAATCCGTACCCGTCGAATCCGGCATGTCAGAAGAGGAGAAATCGATCTCTATATCATCGTCAAAATCTATTGCGATATCGCTAAAAGTATCATCCCCTTCTTCCCAACCTGAGTTTAAATCCAATTCCGTATCCCATACGGTGATCTCGTGCTCGCCCTCATCAATGATATCACCATGGTAATCATCATCATGGCTATAATCCTCGTCGACGGGGTCAATGTGCAGGATCCGGTAGTTGCCATCGTTGATATTCTCAAACTGATCCGTCGGGAAAAGCGAATCATCCGGCAGTTCGAGCAATTCGAACTCCTCCTCCGGGAAATCGAAGTCTGCGTTGTCTTCTGCCGACAGGTCATTTATCATATAAAGGTCCGGATCGGACTCTATGAGTTCTGAAAGATAGATCTCCTCGTCGGGGGAGAGATTCCCTTCCAGGTATGCGCCCAGGATCTCCTCCGATACGGGGAGATCTTCAAGCATGCTGAATCTTTCTGCGTAATTTTTCATATCAAACCCTCCTTTCTGAGTTGCTGGGAGAATTGCTCCTTGGCCAGTTTATGTTTATTATAAAAATTAGCCATAGTCATTCCGAGCAACGAGGCAGTTTCTTCATTGGATTTTTCGTCAATATAACGAAGCGTGATCAGGCGGCGATAGCGCTCATTGGGCATTGAATCCAGGATTCTCTGCAGGTCGGCGCGGTCCAGATCATGCATCGACAGAGATAAAGATTGGGAAATGACAGAATTTCTATCACCTTCAGGCAAAGATTCCTCAAAAAACTCACCTTTTTTTGCAAAAAGTTGACGGCAATAGTTTTGCGCCACGATTTTCAGCCACATCGTCAGAGTGCAACGATAGCTGAACGTAGCCAGTCGAGATTCCGTCTGTCCTTTGCCCGGAGTCATGATGAGCAGATATATCTCATTGATGAATTCGAAGCAGGAGTGGCAATCCGTATAATATCGGTCATATATCGACTTGAAGAGCGGATAGCAACGGCGATAAAGATATTCCTTTGTGACGGAAGGATCCCTGCGCAATATTGCCTCTACTATTTCGCGGTCAGTCATTCTTTAACTTTATTTTAGGTGACATAATCAGATATAAGAATCCTTAAAACCAAGGAAATAAAGGACTCCGTCGATGCCGATCGTCGAGATACTCTGCGACGCTTCGGCCTTGACTTTGGGTTTGGCGTGGAAGGCGATGCCGAGGCCGGCCGTAGAGAGCATCGGAAGATCGTTGGCCCCGTCCCCGACGGCGATCGTCTGAGCGATGTCGATATTCTCCACCTGCGCTATCAGCCGGAGCAATTCTTTCTTGCGGCGTCCGTCGACGATATCGCCGAGATAGCGTCCGGTCAGTTTGCCGTCTTCACCGACTTCGAGTTCATTGGCGTAGACATAATCGAATCCGAAGCGCTTCTTCAGATATTCGCCGAAATAAGTGAAGCCGCCTGAGAGGATAGCCGTCTTATAGCCCGAACGCTTCAACACGGTCATCATCCGCTCCACTCCCTCCGTAATCGGCAGATTTTCGGCTATATCCTTCATGACGTTGACGTCGAGTCCCTTAAGCAGAGCCACCCGGCGCGTGAAACTCTCCTGGAAATCGATCTCGCCCCGCATAGCCGACTCCGTGATGGCGCGCACCTCCGCGCCTACTCCTGCCCGGTCGGCGAGTTCGTCGATTACTTCGGTGCGGATCAGAGTCGAATCCATATCGAAGCATATCAGGCGTCGCGAGCGGCGATACATATTGTCTTCCTGAAGCGATATGTCGAAATTCAATTCCGAAGCGAGGCGCATGAAGTCAGCCTGCATCTGTTCGCGGTCGGCGGGCGTGCCGCGCACCGACATCTCTATGCAGCCCTTCGTCAGCGGTTGCTGCTCCTCATCGAGAGGCATGCGTCCCGTCAGGCGGGTGATAGTCTCGATATTGAGGCCCTGTTCCGAGATAATACGTGCTACTTCCGAGATCTGGCGGGCAGTGATTTCGCGACCGAGCATCGTGACTATATAGCGTCCCTTACCCTGCCTGCCTACCCATTCGTTATAGGCCTCCTCCGATACGATATCAAACGATACCTGCACCTGCAGATCACGCGTCTTGAAGAGTATCTCCTTCAATATATTGCCGCTCCGGTCAGAATCCGTCTTGATAAGGATTCCCAAAGAGAGGGTATGATGGATATCGGCCTGGCCGATATCCAGGATTTTAGCCTCATAGCGGGCGAGTATGTCGGTCAGACTCGCGGTGATTCCGCTCTTATCAGGCCCGGAGATATTCAAAAGGATCAGCTCGGTAGTCATGTTGCAGGTTATAGTGATGGAGTTTATAGTGATTAAGTAACGGTTATTTTTAGGCTACGCCCCCCCAGAAAATATCGCCTAAAACTCGTATTTATCAACATCTAATTGCTAAGTAAGTGAGAAAAATTAATGAACATATAAAAGGAAGTTATTTTTGAGCTGATTTGAGTGCGGATGGAGGGAGCATACTAAGTATGCGACTGACTGACAAGCTCAAAGCAGCCAAAAAGAACGAGTTTTATTGTTCAAGTAATTTTAATCACAAATATCGTTTAATTTTTGGAACTTACTTATTACAAATTGGATATATCGGCTAACGACAGCCCTGTATATTTAGATATCACATCCGGATTCATCCCGTCCGAGAGCATAGCTCGAGCTATGTGTAGCTTACTCTCGGTTCTGCCTTTAGCAAGCCCTTTAGCAAGTCCCTCGGCTAAGCCTTCGGCTCTCCCTTCGGTTCTTTCCGTCTCCATTATGGCATAATTATCTCTATAGACTTTCAGGGATTCCTTGTAAGCCTTCTTCTCCTTGTCAGAAAGAGCCCCATATCGGGCCACATCCCCTAATCTCCGGAAGACCGGATCCTGCATAAATGTTCTCGGTATAGATTCGGAGTTTCGCATATCGGCAATATTTCTCTTAACATTCACAAAGATAAATAAAAATATCTGTTTCATCAAATATTTATCCGAAATCCGCAAAAATCTCGCGTATAATATCATTTCTCGCAGGGGGTATCTCTCGCAGCCTTTTACTTCTCACGCGGGGGTAGTCTCACGCAGAGAGACGCGGAGCCGCTGAGTTGTACTTCGGAATGGTGAGCCAATTTCGGGCGCTGAGTAGGCGGTCACATGGTAGATAGTCTACGCTACTGCCTCCAACTCAGCGCCTCTGCGTTTCTCTGCGTGAGATATTTCCGA
>JAIDYR010000091.1 GCA_029057985.1 Muribaculaceae bacterium
TGGGGCATTAGCTCATCTGGCTAGAGCGTTTGACTGGCAGTCAAGAGGTGACGAGTTCGAGTCTCGTATGCTCCACTACTTCAATGCAAGTAAGTAAAATCTTTTCATATGAATGATTTACAGAGAGTACTCTCTGTAAATCATTTTTTCTTTATGTATGTAAGAGTAAAAAAGTAGAATGGATTCCAATACGAAGAATCCATTCTGCGCAAATATTGATTGATATTATTTGAATGAGTCAGGGAGATCGTTTTCGTAAAGGATTACGTCGCCCGGGCGGAGCAGATGGGAGAGAAGTTGCTGTGACGCAGCGAAGTCGTCGACTATATGAAGGTTTTTCTTGTCAAAGCCGGTAGATAGAATACCCTGCACAAGAGCATCGCGATTATAAGCGTTGACGACTATGGCAATGTCGGAATTTTTTCCTATATGTTGCCCGAGTTGTTCGTTAAGTTCTTCACGTCGATCGCCGAGTTCGATCATACCCGGAGTAACGCATATCCTTCTGCCCGAAGTAAATTGGCCAAGTACTTCAAGTGCCATTTTCGAACCATCGGGATTGGAATTGAAAGCATCATCAATTATGGTGACTCCTCCGGGAGTGCGTTTAATGCTCAGGCGATGTTCTACCTGCTCTATGCGGTTGACACCACGTCGTATTGCCTCCTCATCCATTCCTAAGCGAAGAGCCACGATAATGGCAGCCATAAGATTGGAGATGTTACACTCTCCGACTAACTTTGTGGAAAAATTCATACGCTTGCCGTCTTGATCGACAATTACAAAAGTAGAACCATCCGGAGAATATTTGACATCTTCTGCATGATACTGACAATCTTCCGGCTGACTGACTCCATATCGAAGGACAGTGGTATTAGTGACAGGGCGATTTGCTGCGGGAGCAAAATCATTGTTGATCACTATGAATCCGTCGGCAGGGATAGCATCCGCAAGTTCAAATTTTGTTGAAGTGACATTATCTATTGATCCGAATGTCTCAAGGTGCATAGGTCCGACCGCTGTAATTATTCCGCACTGAGGATCAACCAGATCACATATTTCTTTGATGTCACCTTTCTGTTTTGCGCCCATCTCGCAAATAAAGACTTCAGTGTAAGGCTTCATCATTTCGCGTACAGTCCGGATCACCCCCATTGGAGTATTGTAACTGCCCGGAGTCATCAGGGTCTCAAACTTTTCTGATAGAATTGAATGTAGATAATGTTTTGTAGATGTCTTACCATAAGAGCCTGTAATGCCTATAATCTTAAGCTCCGGCATACTCTTGAGTATCCTGCGGGCATCATTCCAATATCCTTGGTTAATATGAGCTTCGACAGGTTTCAGAATCCATACGGCAGCTATTACAAAGGCCCAGGAGATACAAGCGGTGAGCAAAAGAATTGCTACCGTTACCTCCGGACCGGAATAAAAATCAATCATATCATCGCGTCCGCCGCAGAATATTATCATCAGGATAAAGGGAATAAGGCCCAGAAAAGCAGTCACTGAATATATGCGCCATACTCTGCGGGTAAACACAAGAGGCTTCTTATGTTTGGCTTTGAATAGCGGCCAGCATTTAATGAGGCAGACAATAGCGGATAGCAGCAGACAGAGCGCAGGAGTGAGCAGTGTCGACATCAATAGAAAGATTAGGGCTATATCGATCAAGCGCCACGCCGTTATGAAATTCCCTTGTTCAAGCCAGCGCCAATATCGGCTGATCCTATAAGAGTTCTGCTGAAGCATGTGGATATCCCTCTTGAAATTTAGCAAGAGATAGATTCCGCAGATTATATATATGATGATAAGGAAAGGAGTCATTTCTTGTAAATGAATTTAAATTTATGATTTTGAGATTTCCTTTTTGAAAAATTCCTGCAATACAGCGCGAAATCCCGTAGGATTATCAAGAAAACTGTAATGTCCGGCACCTTCGAAATTCACCAAACCGGCGTCCGGGATCAATCTCTCCATCGTCTTTGCGTCTGAAAGAGGCGTTGCCGTATCTTCTGACCCCCATACCAACAGTGTGGGAGCCTTTATGGAAGGCATGGCAAATTTGAGATCCTGGTTGACGCATTTGCTCATTACTCCGCGCATGACGGGTGAAGATTGCTTATAATCGGCTGAGCCGGCTTTGCCACGATACTGATTGAGCAAAGATTCTCCCAGTTTTTTCCCGAAGAGCACGGGAAGGAGATGCTTCAAAGTTTTGTAAGTATAGACCTTGAAGTAATATTGGGGTTTACGCTTCGGTTTGATGCCGGCTGCATCGACGAGCACGAGCTTATGGACTTCCGGATGGCGTGAGGAGTATAGAATCCCTATTCTGCCTCCGAAACTATGTCCAAGCAGACTGACATCTTTCAGGTTAAGACTTCTGATCAGTTTTTCAATGCAGTCAGTGTATTCATCGACTCCCCAGATTGCAGGCGGCTCATCGCTCTGCCCATGACCCGGAAGATCAACGTTGATCACTCTCATTCCGGGTTCGAGGATTCGCGCAATGGATGCTACCGTCGTCACATTACAACCATAACCGTGCATTATAACTATAGGTTTCCCCGTTGGATTTCCCGTATCGGTATAATGCAGGCGGACGCCGTCGATATCAATATATTTATCCATGGTCAACGCTTAATGTAAGGAATGAGGATCAATGAAGCGCTTTGTCAGTTCTCCGTAAGCATCGATACGTCTGTCGCGAAGGAAAGGCCACCAACGGCGTACATTTTCACTTCGTTCGAGGTCGATATCCACAACTTTTTCCTCAGCTGCATTTTCTACGCAAAGCGCCAGGAATTCCCCTTGCGGGCCTGCAACGAAACTTGAACCCCAAAAGTCGATGCCCGAAGTGGCTTCTGAAGCATCTTCTTCATATCCTACCCGATTGACGGCTACCACCGGAAGTCCGTTGGCCACAGCGTGTCCGCGCATGACAGTAATCCATGCTTCGCGCTGGCGTGCTTTTTCATCATCAGGATCATCCGGATTCCAACCGATGGCCGTAGGATAGATTAGCATCCGGGCTCCTGCCAGGGCCATCAGTCGCGCGGCTTCGGGATACCACTGATCCCAGCATACGAGGACTCCGATACGTCCGACCGAAGTGTCGATCGGTGTAAAGCCAAGGTCACCGGGAGCAAAATAAAATTTTTCGTAGAATCCCGGATCATCAGGTATATGCATCTTGCGGTATGTGCCGGCTATTGAACCGTCTTTTTCGAATACAACTGCAGTATTGTGATAAAGGCCCGGAGCGCGTCGCTCGAATGCACTGGCGACTATGACAACTCCATTGGATTGAGCAGCTTCCGCATAGAAGTCCGTAAATTCACCCGGAAGTTCAACTGCCAGGTCGAAGAGATCCACATCTTCACGCTGACAGAAATATAATGAATCATGCAATTCCGAGAGCACTACGATTTCAGCCCCTTCGTCAGCAAGATTCTGGATAGCTGCGAGATTACGACTGCGATTGGAGTCTATATCCTCGGAAAAGAAATGTTGTACAATTCCTACTTTCATTGTATTAAATGCTAATTTTGAAGTCCGAATGCGATCATCCATTCAATCAAAGAGGGCATCATTGAAAAAGCCCGGATGGAGTTGCATGGTCGCGCAATGGAGTGAACCATGCTGCTTAATCAATGCTCTGCAATCAACTCCTACTATCTTATGATCCGGGAATGCTATGCGGAGAGTCATCTCTGCAAGTTGATCTTTGGCAGGCTGATTATATGTCGGAAGAAATATTGCTCTATCGGTCACCAGATAGTTGGCGTAAGTCGCCGGAAGTCGCATCCCATCATCATCGTAAATGGGATCGGGTAGAGGTAATTCAACCAGATTATATGGTTCTCCTTCCGGGTTGCGGAAAAGTGTCAGTTGGGCTCGCATCTTAAGAAGTTCCTCAAAATGCTCGTCGTCTACGTCTCGACATCCGGTAAAAAGAATCACATTATTAGGTGCCATTCGTGCAAGGGTATCAATGTGGGAATCTGTATCGTCACCTGCCAATCCTCCATAATCAAGCCAAAGGATATGGTCGACTCCCAGTCTTTCCTTAAGAATGAGGGCTATTTCGCTTTTTGACTTTCCCCCATTGCGATTTGGAGAAGTCAGGCAGCGGGTTGTAGTCAAGAGTGTCCCATGACCGTCAGTCTCTATCGAGCCTCCTTCGAGTTCAAAATCACGCTCATTACGATATTGCTCCGGAAGAATTACATATTTGTCGCGGAGATGAAGATTCACAAGATTGTCTTTATCAGCTGCGAATTTCAGTCCCCAGCCGTTAAAGCCAAAGTCCAAGGCCCGGGAGCGCTCACCTCGTTCTACTGCTAATGGACCATAATCTCGTGTCCACGTATCATTAAAGACACACTCTATAATTCTTACTTTATCCGGATTGTCAAGACTTTCGACAATCTCGTTTGCGTCGTCGCGTGAAGCGGCGAGCAGAACCACGTTGATCCCCTCAGCGGTCAGTGCTTCAAGTATGCGGGAGTAGCATTCTCGAACTTCAGCAAGTATATAATTCCAATCTGTAGCCTGATGAGGGAGTGCCATTAGTATGGCCCCCTGAGGTTCCCATTCGGCAAGAAAACGCAAATCTTTCATTTAAGAATCATATATACATATAGTTGGGGGCTGGATATCGATGTTATTACGATAACCATCCACCTTTAAAGTTTCAAAAATAGTTATAAAATTTCAGATGTAAAAGAAATTTTAATTATTTTTGCACAAATAATAAAAAAGATATGTCAAATTCAAATCATAATACCGAAAAGGAGTTTGCGGAAGTTATTGCGCGTTGTCGCGATATTTATCGTAAAAAAATGCTTGATTACGGCACATCCTGGCGGATCATGCGTCCATCATCTTTAACTGATCAGATATATATAAAAGCGGCGCGGATTCGTTCGCTCGAAGAAAAAGGGGGACACAGTCAGATAGATGAGGGTATCGAACCGGAGTTTGTAGGGATTATCAATTACTGTGTAATGGCTCTCATTCAGCTTGAGATCGGGCCGGGAGAATCTTTACCTCCTGATGAGGCAATGAGACTCTATGACGAGACCATCAAAAGCGCTACTTCTCTAATGATGCAGAAGAACCATGATTATGATGAGGCTTGGAGAATGATGCGAGTAAGCAGTTTTACTGATATTATATTGCAGAAACTTCTGCGGACCAAGGAAATCGAAGCTCATAGCGGACGCACTTTAATATCCGAAGGAATCGATGCCAATTACATGGACATGATAAATTATTCGATTTTCGCACTAATAAAACTGACAGAAGAAAAACAATGACAGTGATCAATAAGTCGACGAATCCCTCCGAAAGATTGGTCATAGCGATTACATGGATTATCAGGATTCTCGTCGGAGCAACGTTTGCATATAGTGGCTTCGTAAAGGCTATAGATCCATGGGGGACATTTTACAAGTTTGAGGATTATATGGCGGCAATGAGTTTCCCCGTCTATGAAAATCTATTGCTTGTCGGGGTATTTGGACTTTGTGCGTATGAATTCTGCTTAGGTATATTTCTACTGACGGGATGTTTCAGGCGTTCAACTCCGATTGCTGCAATCATTATGATGGCAGTAATGCTACCCCTGACATTGTGGATTGCAGTGGCGGATCCTGTAGCGGATTGCGGATGTTTTGGAGATGCACTTGTCATCTCCAATTGGGCGACCTTTTGGAAAAATGTGGTGCTTGTAGGACTTATTATATGGCTCTTGCGGTATAATGCAAAATGCCGATGTCTTATTCGTCCGTTCGTACAGTGGATTGCGCTTTTAGGTTCAGTAGCTTATATTGTCATCATTGGTTTTGTCGGATATATATATCAACCTTTAATTGATTTTCGTCCTTTCCCGATCGGTCGACAGCTTGCCGAACCCTTAACCAATGTCGAGAAAGATGAAGATCAGATGGCAGAGCAAGGCGAAGCGGTAAAGACAGACGTAGAATCCGGCGTTTCGGAGGATGCAGAAAATATTGATTCCGAAATTGATAATCTCCGTTTTGTATATGCAAAAGACGGAATTGAAAAATCTTTTTCAATCGACGATGAGCTCCCTGATGAATCAGAGGGTTGGATCTTTGTAAGAAGAGAAGGAGGAGATAATGATAGTCAAAATACTGACAGATCCGCCAACAATTCAGATGATTCATCATTCAGGATATGGAGTCTCAATGGCGAAGATGATGTTACTTCGGATGTGATAAAAAGAAGGGGAGGAGAATTACTTCTGCTCATGCCCGACCTTAAGAGTGTGTCGATGGCAATGACATGGAGAATAAATTCTCTTTATCTCTGGGCGAGGGATAACGATATTGAAATGATCGGCATTGTGGCGGCTACTCCAGCTGAAATAGAGAACTGGCAAGATATCTCTCTGGCTTCATATCCTATTTATACTGCAGAGGATACCCAGATAAAGATGCTTGCCCGAGGGAATCCGGCAGTAGTCTATCTTGAGAATGGGAGCGTTGTATGGAAAAGTTCACTTCGATCTCTTGACACTGAGGACTTTCAGGCTTCAGAAGCACTGCGTAAGCCGTCGTCATATGCGCGCGATGACCATGGAATACTGAAAAATATTTCAGGATTTTATTTACTTCTCATAGCATTGCTCATCTTTCTCTCATTCCTGCCTATGATGGGACGTTTCTTCCCCTCTAAAGTTCGGAATCAAATAGAAGAGAGAGATTCCAGGATTTCGGAAAAAGAGCAGGAAGCAGAACAGAGAATAAAGTCAAGACTTAAGTCGCGAAAGGTATAGTCACGTTTGTATTAATCATGGTGGTATGGGAGATTATGGAGAATCGAAATCCCCCGATATATCTGTTCGGTAAAGAAGAGGCGCACCATTTCATGATTAAAAGTCATCTTCGAGAGAGAGATTTTTGCGTCTGCTCTTTGATATACGCTTTGAGCGAATCCATATGGACCGCCTACCACAAATATCAAGCGTTTTCGTCCTGAAGCCATTACGCGCTCCAGATACGAGGCAAACTCTCGCGATGTATATTCTTTACCGCGTTCATCAAGAAGTATCACCATATCCGAATCCGATAGCTGACGGAGAATTAGAGCCCCCTCAGCCTCTTTCTGTTCGGATTCGGTGATTTTCCCGGATTTTCGCGCATCGGGAAGTTCATCAATCTTATAGTTGATGAATCTCTTCAGGCGTTTACTGTATTCTTCAATCCCATCTTTAATGTAAGAGATATTTGTTTTTCCGATTGTAAGAAGAATTATATCCATAAAATTGGGTAAATTTTATTACTCGAGAATTTTTTAGTAAATTTGCGGTAGGTCAAAGTGCCTTTGGCACCGCGAACCGGCCTTAGGCCGACTTTCGCTCTTTGCCTACTCGCGAATTTTTTATTAAATTTGTAATAAGAAATGGAGATTGGGAATTGGAGTATCCTCAGAGAGTACATACAATACCAAAATTTAGACAAAATTAATACAAATAATTCAAATATGAAGACAAAAGATCAATTGATCGATGAACTTCTCGATCTATCCTTTGCTGAAGATCTTGGAGATGGCGATCATACCACGCTTTCCACAATCCCGGCAGAGGCAATGGGTCGCAGCAGGCTCATAATTAAAGAAGAGGGGATTCTCTCCGGCGTAGAGGCAGCCAAGAAAGTCCTTCACAAGGTTGACCCTTCTATCAAAATTGATGTGATGATTAATGACGGGGCTCATGTAAAGCCGGGAGATATCGTATTTACTGCCGAAGGCCCGGTACGCTCACTTCTTATAGCAGAACGCACTATGCTCAATATAATGCAGCGTATGAGTGGAGTAGCCACAATGACGTCACAGTATCAAAAGAAACTCGAAGGACTTCATACCAAAGTACTCGATACAAGAAAAACGACTCCGGGTATGCGTATGCTTGAAAAAGAAGCAGTTGCTGCCGGTGGAGGCAAAAATCATCGTATCGGACTCTACGATATGATTCTTATAAAGGATAATCATATAGACTTTGCAGGGGGCATAGAGAAGGCTATTACCCGGGCTAACGAATATTGCAAAGCGCATGATAAGAATCTTAAGATAGAAGTCGAAGTGCGATCACTTGATGATATCCGACGGGTTATGAAGCATGGAGGAGTCGACAGAATAATGTTTGATAACTTTACGCCCGAGCTCACTAAAGAGGCAGTAGCACTCGTCGGAGGCAAATATGAAACTGAATCATCAGGAGGAATCACTATTGAAAATCTGCGTGAATATGGTGAGGCCGGAGTCGACTATATTTCCGTGGGCGCTCTTACCCACAGCGTAAAGGGTCTTGATATGTCGTTCAAGGCATTTTAGAGCCGTAAATGAAGTATAAATTTTCTGATCAATGGGTAATAGCCTGCCCTGCAGAGTTTCAGTCTGAGATAGCGGAGCATCTAAATAATCCTCCCGGTTCGCCCGGAGCTGCGAAAGTTTATGCAGATACTTATGAGCCTGATTTGACGGAGGAAGATTTTTACGTAATAGAAGATCACAAGAACTGCCTTGATTCCAAGGCAGGGAAACACCTGTCGGCCCACGAAATGGAATACCGTAAGAAATATTCTCAGGCGTGGGGTGCATATGCTGAGTCAATCGTATGCTGTTGGCTACTTGAGAGAGGTTATCCTATCAGAGAAAAGGATTGGCGCCCGGGAGGTCACAGTAAACCTAAAAAAGGTGAGATTGATATCATCACCCAGAAAGGCGACAGGATTATCTTTGTGGAAGTTAAGGCGCGCTACGGCAAGAGCAATGACCCATGGGATGCTATTAATACTCAAAAGATAAGAAGACTTTGCAAAGGTGCTGATACTTATCTTAAGATGCAGCGAGAGACATTCGAATATCAATTCGATATCGCACTCGTCACCGGCGATCCGCTCGATCTTGATATAGAATATATTCCGGATGCATTCCTTGCTCCTCTAAGAAGTGGCAGATAAACTCCCGTAGAGAAATAAATCGAGATCTAAATAGTCAAAAAAGAGAGATAAAGTATCAGTCCGAAAGTAACGTTACTTTCGGACTGATACTTTATGGATTATTTAGAGCCCGTTTACTAAGAACTGTTAAAATTTCATTTTGATCGAATATCAACGATAAAACGCCCATATTTTAGC
>JAIDYR010000092.1 GCA_029057985.1 Muribaculaceae bacterium
GGGGAGGAGCCGGGGGGAGCGGCGGATGAGATGGTTGGCGAGGAGGAGGTATTGTTCCGTTGGGGTTGGCTCTTGTTTGGATAGCTCCGGGGCTTTTACTCTCATTTCAATCGAGCCTGAATCAAGATCGGAGGAGGCTTTTAATCTGGTTTGGGTCTGATCTTGTTCTTTTGCCTTCGTCTCAATCGGGTTGCAATCAAGATCGGGTTGGGCTTTGGAAGTTTTGGATTTTAGGAGGGAGTCGAGGCGGGGAAGGATCAGGGCTGTGAGGAGATCGTCGGAGATTGGGGCGCCGTGGGTCTGTGGGTAGGTGAGGATCAGGCGCTCGAGGTCGGGGTAGGTGAGGGTCTGATGGTTGAGGAGAGTCATGGTTTATTTTTTGGAAGGAGCCGCGCTCCTGATCTTGTATCTGGCTATATTTTTGGGGCACTGGCGCCCCTGGCCGGGCGACAAATTATCTTTTGGGAAAATTGGTCGCGAATTTTGGAGTCATAATCTCTTTTAAGATTTTGGCCTCGTTTTAATGGGGTTGCGATCAAGTTTGTAGGGCATTTTGGAGTAGAGGATATAGTTTTATTTGGTCTGACCGATTGCAATTCGCTGAAGATTAGTTGATTGCGTATTGCTTTGGTCAAACTGCCGAAAACTTTGGGGCTATGATGTGGTCGTTTGATATCATAATCTCTTTGTAAGAGATGGTGATGTTTTATAAGAGCTTAGGAATTAATGATTTATGATAAAGTGAAAATTATAGTTGTGTCGGCTCTCGATATTTTGAATCATGAAATTGTTTGATTCGGTGATCAATGTGAGCAATAGAAAAAGCCTACGGAAAATCTTAAAAATTGCTTAAGTTGGTATAATACAAATAATTCCGCCTCGATATCGGGGCGGAATTTGCGTAAATGAATAATTATTTGTAACTTTGCAGTCGGAATCACCATCTCTTACAAAGAGATGGTGATGTTTTTTTATTGTAATTTGGTTATTTGGGAGGGGTATAGCCCCCCTACAGGGGGCTTGACAATAGAGATCGGATATAAAGGGACCCGCACGGGCACTCGCTTTGCGTGTGCCGATACGGGGCTAATGCATAGCCCCCCTACAGGGGGCTTGACAATAGAGATTGGATATAAAGGAACCCGCACCGGCACCCGCAAAGCGGTCGCCGGTGCGGGACTATACCTTTGTCCTGCTATGCGGGGAGTTTTATTTGTGGGGATTGCCTGAAGGTTCGAGGGAGTTGAGGAGTGCGAGTGTCTTGGGGTTGGTGACGGCCGTGAGGCGTCGGGAGTAGCGTTCGCGGAGGGGACGGAGGGTTTCATCGTCGGCACCGAGCAGGCGCTTGGCAGCAAGCAGAAGTCCGAGAAGTTTGGCTTCGATCTTGTGGTTGTCCAGGCGGGCGTCTTCCATGCGTCGGGTGAATAGGATGAGGTCTGTGAGTTGCTTTTGAGTTAGCGCTTCTCCGGCTTCGAAGGTCGCTTTTGCAGCGAGCAGGCGGGGTATAAAGGCGTCAATGAGGTCGTAGGGGCGACGCGTAGTCTTGGAAAATTCGAGTACTTTTATGTGGGAAGCTTTTACGTCGAAGATTACCGATGCGAATTCGTTGTCGGCAGTGATGATGACGTTTCCGCTGGCGCGTCGCGGACTTGGGAGGTAGGTGCCTTGCAGGCCGGCAAATTCTCCATCTACTATTTCTATGCGGTCTCCTTCCTGAAGATCTACTTCAGCCAGAGAGAAGAATGGAAGGGTATTCTCGAAATGTCGTGCGATCATTTGGAATGCTGCCATAGCTTTGTCCGTGACTATGGCATAACGTTCAGTGCCTCCGGTTCGGGATAGAATGAGTGAAAATCCATTGTCTTGCCCTGCCAGACGCTTCACATCCTGTTCGGTAGCGTGTAGGAAAACATAGTGGAAGGTAAGCGGACGCTCGATTGCTTCTTCCCTGCCGTTTTTGATACGGGTCTGGCGGATGGTGGGCGCGAATAGCTGTATGTCGGCATTGTTGGAGCGATTGAATCGTTCCACATCCATTTCGGCGCGTTCCCTGTTTCTACCAGGGACTGTCGATATATAGTTGACTACAAACCAGTGACGCACGTTGATTCTTATTTTTATTAGATCAGCTTTTCTGCAGTAGGGGAGAAGCGGGAGTATTGCGCCCTTTCTGTAGTCGGATGGCTTCGTTAGGGCATACCTTAAGGCAGTCGAAGCAGCGCACGCAACGGCCATTGTCGACAAGTCGCTCGCTAACTTTGATAGCCTCTGATTTGCAATTATCCTCGCAGGCCATGCAACTTATGCAGAGATCAGGATTAATACGGATCTGACAGACCGAGCGTTCTGCTACTGCTTCCAGGAATGTGCCGATGGGGCATATATGGCTGCAGAAGCGGCGTCCGTGAAGGAATGCCCAAATCCATATTGCGATGAGGGAGAGCAGTCCTACGAGTCCGCCGGCCAGGGCGTTGCCTGAGAATATTAGCCATGGCGCGCGTCTGAGTTCGGGATTAGTCAGTCTTGCGGCCTCTTCGAAGATATGCCAGGGTTCGAATAGCGCGGAGATCCACATCAATCCGAGGGGCAGGCAGATAGCGTAAATTACCACTATGTAAAGTCTTATCTTTGCCCGTGGCATATAGGAATAAGGGCGGATGATGCGTGATTCTTCACCATCACGGGCTTTTTTGGTCCGGAGCTTCCGGCGAAGCCAGTTGGCTGAATCCTGCAGGGTTCCTACCGGGCATACCGTGGAGCAATATACTCGACCGATGAGGAAGGTGACTATTAGCCAGAAGATAGAGATTCCGACGGTAGCGGCGAGCAGTGATGGAATTATCTGCATCCGGTAAGAGACTTCGGCCATAGGATTAGTGCCCTGTCCGATAAATAGATAGGTAATTGAGGCCGCCAGAAAGACGATGCTCAGAAATATCCGTATGGTTCGAAGTTCTTTCAGAACAGTTAATAGTTAAAAGTTATTTTTTCTTTCGTTGCTGTTCTTTGAGCATCTGCTGCTGTTGGCGCTGCATCTCCTCGAGACGCGCCATGAATCCGCTTTTCTTTTTGGGATTCTTTGCAGCCTCGGCCATAGCCTTGCGTACGTCCTCTTCCTTGATGAAGTAGCGGAAGGCATAGGTCTGGATGATTGTGATAAGCAGCGAAAGGAAGTAGTAGTAGCTGAGGCCGGCGGCGTAGTTGTTGAAGAAGACGAGGAAGAATATCGGCATCATATACATCATCCATTTCATGCCGGGCATCTGGCCGGGGGAGTTCTGCATGTTGATATAGGTGTAGATGATGTTGGTAGCCGTCATCAGCAGGCAGAAGAGGGAGATATGATTTCCGAAGTATTGAGTGACAAGAGGAATATTGGCGCTCCATGAGATAATGGCGTCCGGGGCTGAGAGGTCATGGGCCCAGAGGAAGCTCTGGCCGCGAAGTTCGATGGCCGAGGGAAAGAATGTGAACATCGCGAAGAGTATCGGCATCTGCAGAAGCATCGGGAGGCAACCCGACATCGGACTTGCCCCTGCTTTTGAATACAGGGCCATGGTCTTCTGCTGACGCACCATCGCGTTGTCGTTGCCGGGATATTTCTCATTGATTTTCTGGATATCCGGAGCGAGGATTCGCATCTTTGCCTGACTCTTGTAGGACTTGAAGGTCAGCGGGAAGAGGATCAGCTTGATGAAGATTGTGAGCAGCAGGATGATAATACCGTAGTTGGAGATATATTTGCCCAGGAAGCTGAATACGGGAATGATGATTCCGACGTTGATCCAACGGAAAAGTGTCCATCCCAAGGGGATGAGGCGTGTCAGATTGAGGTCTTCGTCAGGCGAGATCTGCTTATCAAGATGGGAGAGGAGAGGATAAAGGTTCGGGCCGATGTAAAGGTCGAAACTTACGGGATTGCCGGAGCGCCAGTCATAGTCGTTGACTTCGGCTTTGGCCGCGCAATCTTTCAGGAAATCGGAGTTCTTGATGACCTTCGATTCCATATCGGCCATATTGAAGTTCTTGTCGGCGATCATTACCGATGAGAAGAATTGATTTTTGAAAGCGATCCATTTCACTTTGGCCTGACGTTCTTCGGAGTCATTTTTATTTTCGGAGAGGTTTTCAACGCTTCCGCCGGCGAATTTATAGAATACGCCGGAGTTGCGTTCTTCAAACATTCGGCCTTGCTCCTGGCGTTTGATCTGCTGCGTCCAGTCAAGAGTGAGGATTCGGTTGTTGGACTCGATCACGCGATCCATATTGTTCTGCACGATCTTCATCCCGATCACGTAATCCTTACCCTTAGGCAGAGTATACTCTATGCCCCAATACGCATCGTCGCCGAATTCAAGCGCCATGCGTACTGTGGAGTCGTTTAACTGTCGGGGAGTGAAATAGAGGTCTTTTGTCTCTACGGCCTGGGGCAGGGGGAGGGTGAAATTGAAGGAGTTGGTCGGGCCGTCGAAGATGACAACTTTATTCTTGACCTTTTTGCTCTCATCGGCTGAATATTCAGTGTCGTAATCTTTGAGTTCGGCGCGCGTGATTGAGCCTGATTTGCTGCTCAGAGTCAGCATGAGGACATCATTAGCGAGAGTTATCTTTCTGTCTTCGCCGGTCAGGAAGCGAGAGAATTTACCATATCGGCCCATCGAGGTCGACATATCGCGCAGATTTGCAATGACCTGACGTTGCTCTTTTTCCGACAGCCCGGCGTGATCTTCAGCGAAGAGTGCTGAGAGTGGTATCTGACGTCCGGCCACTGTAGCTGTTCCGTAGAGGGAATCACCGTCGAGGGTCAGATTGAATTCGCGGTCGGAATGGGTATATACGCGGCGCCCTGATTCTGTTACATTTACGTCGCCGTTGGCAGCGAGATTCTTTTTCAGCCATTCAAGATCATTGGCCGATAGGGAGTCATACCCGGCAGATTGCTGATTGGCAACCTGTTCGGTCGGAGTGTTGGATTCCTTTGCCGGCTCCTTCTTTGGTTGGAGCCACATAAAACCTACGAAAACCAGTGCCATAAGCACGAGGCCATAGATTGTGTTCTTATCCATCGTGTCAGAATTGATGTTACGCGATAATTTGAAATGCGTAAGCGCCCGGCGACGTTTACGCGAGTAATAGATTGAACTGCAAAGTTACAAAAACTTTTGCATACGTGCAATATCATCCCAGACGCATTTCAATTTCAGTGTTTAAGACCCCGTTTTATAAAAAAAGCAAAAGTCCGGGCGGCGTATTTTAGAGGACATTTCGCAAGTTGAAGAAGGAG
>JAIDYR010000093.1 GCA_029057985.1 Muribaculaceae bacterium
GGGGTGTAGCTCAGTAGGTTTAGAGTACGCGTCTGGGGGGCGTGAGGTCGCAAGTTCGAATCTTGTCACCCCGACTTTGGAAAGAAGCTTTAGGTTCGAATCATGAATCTGAAGCTTTTTTCTTTACTATCCCTCCGTAATTCTGCGTGAGGGGAAAATGGGGTCAAGTACAAAACCCTGTTAAAATGGAATATCTTGTTAACGAAGTTAAAATCAAATGATATCGGAAACTCATAACTATCCTGCTCCTTTCGGAGAGATCACACTCGTGCGTCTGGTCAACGATCACGGAGCAGCCATCACTCTTTCGTCGCTCGGCGCAGGCATTATAGCCGTTGAAGTACCCGACCGACTCGGAAAGATCAGCAACATCGCCCTTTCTTATGAAAATCCGGCCGATTATATGGCAGATCCCCCGACAATGGGCAAAACTGCGGGCCGATATGCCAACAGAATTGTCGAAGGCGCCCTTAACGTCGATGGTAAAGATTATAAACTTGACTGCAACTGCGGTCCTCATCATCTCCACGGCGGCCCTACCGGCTTCCAGAATCAACTCTGGCAGACCGAGCTATTACCAAACGGCGTGCGCTTCTCGCTTATTTCCCCCGATCTACATGAAAACTATCCCGGGACTATCCGGGCTACCGTAGAATATCGATGGAATAACCTCAACGAACTCTCCATCTCTTTTGAAGCCACCTCAGACGCTCCCACTGTAATAAATCTTACCAACCACACTTATTGGAACCTCGACGGAGCCGATTCCGGTAATGCCCTGCATCATCAGCTTAAACTGAAAGCATCGCGTTGGCTGCCTACAGATGACACTTTAGCTCCGACCGGCGAACTCGAAAGCGTCATCGGCACTCCGATGGATTTCCTCGATTTTCATACCGTAGGAGAACGCATCCGCGAGGATTTCCCGGCTCTTAAATTTGGGAAAGGTTATGACAACTGCTGGGCTATCGACGGCGCGACAGAGGCCGCTTTGGAAGGACGGAAAGAGATGATAGAAGATGCCGCAGTGCTTAAGTCAGACGTATCAGGAAGAGTTCTTCACGTTGATACCGACCAGCCCGGAGTACAGGTCTATTCAGGTAATTGGCTCGACGGAAGCCCGAAGAATACCGGCGGACGCAGCTACAATGATTACGACGGCATCGCCATCGAAGCCCAGGGATTTCCCGATGCTCCCAATATTCCCTCATTCCCCTCCCAGCGTCTCGACCCGCAACATCCCTACTCCCGCACAATCATCTACCGATTTACGACCGAATAATTACCGTTCTGTCTCGTATATAATTCTCTGTATATCTCCATCAGATAACCGGAGTTAAAAAAAGCAGCCTCATGACTGCCTTTTTTAACTCCGGTTACGCTTTCTTCAATTCCATTTACGCTTTGCGGCCTCCCCTACGAATGCACGTAGAAGCTTGCGAAGGATGAGGACCATATTTATATTATTCTCCTCCTGAATTTGAGACGTCACTTCTTCTGCCCGCTTCACATTATAATGCGCTCCGCCGAATCTCAATTTGGGATGATGAAACTGTCCTTCGATATTGACAGAGAACGGGAACGGCACCGGCGACTTATCGACTGCTATATGATAGTACAGGTCGCCATAGAAATTATTGACTCCCAGCATCCGGATCCGATAACGGTCAAATTCGAAATAGAAGGGATCGAGCTGCAGGAGGTTATCGTGAATCTCGGCATGGACATCCATATCATGGATATGGATCGGTCCCCCGGATTCTATGAGCATCATCCGCGTGATTCGCCGTATGAATTTGGACTGCTTGACAGTCAGGCCACGCCCCTGCACGTCCAATTCAGCCCTGGTTGATGGCATATTGATGTACATATCTGGGAAGATATCGGTCGAGAAGGTCACTCCCGCTGAAATATCACCCGAAAGATTCTTCATCTCAGGCATCATGCGGATGAGCGACGGGAATTTCTTGAAGAAGCGGACTATATCTATGTTATCGATATCAAGTCCGAGAGCCAGACGCAACGCGTCGAGATCAGAGCTGTCATAGGTGACATTCAATGCTGCACGCCCGAAACTGGAGGCAAGACTGAGATCAGGTATATCAAGCACTCCCCGACGAAGGGCAATGTCGGCTTTGACATCGGTAAGGTCAAGATTGGTATATAGAAGTTCCTTAGCTGAAAGGCGGATATCCGTCTTCAGATTGCGTGGAATAAGCAGCGCTACGCTGTCGGAGGCGGTCACGGTATCGTGGCGGGGAATATTATTCATCCCACCCTTCGATTCCACGTATGCCCGTGCCAGAGCATTGATGTTGACAGTGTCGAGCGACAGGGAAAGAGTCGTCACGAGAGGATTATTCTCCGATGCGGGATTGAGAAGGAAGGAGCGAATATTACCCAGATCGGCACTAAGTCGGGCACGCGTATTTTCAAGCATGATTCCGAGATTGGAGAGGTGGATATTATTCTCTCCAATCGTGAGATCGAGATTGGAGAAATAATTACCCTTATGGAATCCGGGGGTGCGCAGATCTATACGCGAGGCCTTGACAGAGGCATTCAAAGCATATTGATCAAATATCTGACGCAGCGCTTGCGGCGTCTTAAAGTCTATAAGTTTGGGAGTTGATTTCAGATCTACGGCTGTGGCTGATTGGATCCGGGGCTCCGACTTATTTCCAACAGTATCGAAAACCGATTGACTTCGCTCGCTCCCGGCAATCAAATTTCCGGCTGAATCATTAGCCTGACTTATAGTCGCCGTCTGCTTGCCTTCCGGTCGCATCGCGACTTTGCCGGAGAATTGGAAATCATGGAAAATGAGATGATTCGTACCCGACGAAAGATCTATCTGAGGCGACGAGATAGTAATGCCGTCGGAAAGCAAATCAAGAGCAGGATTACCGGATCGCTTCGAAAGACGGTCGGCAATAAGAATTTTTCCGGACTTAACGGATGTTGAGGACAAAGGATCATTATAAGCGACATTGCCTAATTCACTCTCTATGCTGACAGGAAGACCCTGCTTGAGTATATCAGGGGTAAGCATACCATTGTAGCCGGACTGCGTATCAAACGAAATTCTGCCTACCGTCAGGCGTGAGCTTCCGGGGAGCGAGAGATCGGCGGAAGCTATACTCCCCGACAGACTTGCCTCCGGATTAAGCATTCCGGTGCTGTTGAAGAGTTCAGATGTCTCCTGCACCATTATATTGAGGTTGTCGATACTTCCCTTAAGTCCGAGGTCCGGGGCGTCGACATGCATGTTGCCGGCCCGAAGATCAGCGACTACGGATAGTCCCGTGAGTCCATTCTGCAACCCGGCCTTTGAAAAGTCTGATAGACTGAATGAAATCTTTGACCGGAGGTTGATATTACCGGAAGCCTTCACCGGCGGAGTGAAGGGGAGCAATCTTAGCGAACGCGCCACATCCGCATCAACATCGACATTGGCAGCGATCAAAGGATGCGATGTCAGCCGCGTAATCATCAGCCCGGCGATTACCTTCACTCCTTCCGCGGAGATCCGGAAGTCCTTGACTGAAATAAAGCTCTTTTCCGGCTCCTTGCCATCAAACACGAAGGAAGCTTTAATCGGACTGTGGTCAAGAGTATAGGTTGCGTAGCGCGAAGATTTCTGATTACCCGAAGGAAGGGCGAGGGTATAAGAGAGTGTGCCCTCAGGAATGGAAAAATCAATGGCTATAAATGGGAGCGTCTCGCTTGATATCTTCCAGGAGGAGAGCAATCGGGCTGATATATCGATGGGGACGTCAGCCTGAAGTCCCTGCAGAGAAGGCACAAATTCCTTAGGAATATATCCCAAAAGGCCGGTCAGACTGAGATTGGATATTTTGTAGTCGAAAGATTCTACCTTGGGATCATCGCCTATCCCTACCGACATTGACAGGCGACTCTTCAATTCTCCAAGATCTATGGAATAATCGCTGAGAGATATTCCGAAAGGATTGAAACGAAGACTCAGGTCGCCTCCGAGCATAAATGGGAATTTTTGAAGAATATCCAATCCGGCTGAGGAAGCCGTAATTGTACCGTTAAGCTGGAGACGATAAGTATTTTCCTTCACTCCGGAGCCGCGCTTACGTGTAAGGTCGAGTTCATGGAGGTCAAGTTTTGCGCGGGTCTCTGTCGAGACTGAAGAATACTTCATAGAGCCCGGATTTTTCAGTTGAATACGTTCAGCAGAAATGTAAGGCACTTTCTTGAAACTCCCCGAAGAAGTCGGAAGAATATTAAAATTATTGATTGAGTCGTTATAGGCAACAAGATTAACACGCAGGCTATCTACGCTTACGTCATGTATTACATAGCGATTCATGAAGAGGTCAATTACATTGATCTCCCCGGAAAAGCTACGTATCGCACCGAGAAATTCTGCTGAATCCGGAAGTTGACGGCGTATTTCAGCAGGCACACTATCCAGGCTACGAGATATGATTCGCACTTCTCCCGTAGTCAGTCGGAAGCGGGGGAACGAAGACCAGAGGGTATAGTCGACATCCTTGGCCTCGATATCGGCATTCAGATAGCGGCTCCCTTCCTCATTGACCAGCCGAGTAAGCCTATCCGGCGTCAGCCAGATAGAAAGCCCGCAGAGAAGCAGAAGAGGCAGCCCTAAGACCACGGCCACAACGATACCGGCCCACTTCGCTATGCGAGCGTGCCGTGACCGCTTTTTAGCAGTCACTTCACCTCCTTGCGGAGTCTTGATATTCTCTTCGTGAACGGGCATATTATCTCCTGAATATTTTATATTTTTATAACATATATTAACTGATTAGTGTTCAATGCCGACAGTCAAGAGATAAATCATATCGACAGCAATGCTATATTAATTTTGCCGCCGGAATCCTTCGCAATCAAGATAATGAGACATTGATTTTTATTCCAACCTCTTCCCGACTATTACCTACTCCCTATTACCCAGAAATTCCCATGTCAACTTCAGGAAAAAGAAAAAGCGCCGAAAAGGCGCTTGAAGAGTTTCTTATAGAATATGTCAATTCCGGACAATTGGATGCTGATCTCGCTCAACTCCCTGCATCGCAACGCATCCAGGCCGTCACGCGGCTCCTGCCCTATTGCCTCACAAAAGCGAAAGAGCCTGATGAAGAGCAGTCCGCCTCCAGGACAGGCAATGAATCGCTGGCCATCTTCTTTTCAAGAATCAACGTACAACCGTGATATGAAAGCAGGGCGATTTTATTTCGTACTTCACCATGCAGCGTCCCTGGCGGTGAAGATCGGCAATGACCTCTGCAAGTATATTCTTCAGGTCTCCGTAATTGGCAATATCCGGTCCGCTCACGACATCGAATTTATTGTAGCCGATATCGAAGGTAGTGGCATACTGATGGGTCGATTGCTCGGTAGCATTTCTATTGATGCGACGCAGCTTCCTGACTGTGACCGGAGTACGCAGGAGGCTGGTCACAATCATCCTGTAATTCCCTCCTTTCCGAGCCTTCACTGAGTCGCGGAAGGCTCTTCCGATATCATGCAGCAATTTCTCGGCCTCAGGAATCAGATATGGATACGAGTGAGTCAGTTCTTCAACACGAAAATCTTCGTTGGTCACTACTCTCACCAGCGGACGCTTGGTATGGTAGTACGAACGCATATCAGTTATCGGATCTATACCAAGACGCTGAGCATGCATCAGCTGAAAATGATTGGAGTCGTTGAAAATCTCAGCCAGATTACCCGTAAACCTTGCCCTTACTCGCTGACGGGGAGGCTCGGGAGGAGTAATTGCATTTCCGGCTGAATCCACCTGCTGCACAACCACTGAATCCTCTTTCGGGACAGGCCGGATTCCAGACGTATCCGCCGATGGCTGCATGACCTTTGCTGACGATGCCGATTCCTCCGGGAGCGTTAATTCTTCGCCATAAAGCAGATCCTGCTCCTGATACCACTCTTCTGCCGTATAGGACTCTTTATAGTCTTTATTGCCATTTTTGCATGCAGCGACGGCCATCATCATGATGATGATGGCCGCGATTATCGGTAGAGAGCTATTTCTCAATGGATTATTACTCATCCGGAAGTGCGAATTTCACGGGAAGAGTGACTGTCTGATCTATTGCCTGTCCCCCCTTATCGGCCGGAGTCCAGGCCGGCATCTGCTTCACCAGCCGGATTGCTTCCTGTTCGAGATCGGGATCAAGCATTCTGACAATCTTTATCTGGCCTATTGAGCCATCAGCCTTGACAGTAAATTCCACAGTGACTACACCCTCGATACCATTATCCAGCGCAGGCTTAGGATACTTCATATTCTCTGAAAGATATGTCGCCAAGGCTTCTTCGCCTCCCGGGAAAGAGGGAGCGGAGTCGGCATAGCATGCCGCTGTCATTACGATAGCCATTATGAGAGTCATTAATAATTTCTTCATAGCTGCTTGGATAAGTTGGTTCTACAAAATTTTATTCGATGATTGAATCCGCAAGAGATCCGCAGGCATCTTCAAGAAGATCGAGCACAAGTTCGAATCCTTCTGCGCCCTCGTAGTAAGGATCAGGCACGTGGTCATAATGGGTGATTCTGCGAGAGAAGTCAGTCATGCGGACTATCTTGGCCGCCTCATCTTCCGTACGCGCAAAACCTTTCAATGCCGATATATTCCTGTCGTCCATGCCTACGATAAGATCAAAATCCTCGAAATCCGAGTACTTGACCGGACGACTCCGATGGGTCAGTTCGTAACCTCGCCGCCTTGCATGGATACGCATCCTATGATCGGGAAGTTCTCCGCGATGTCCTGCATAGAGTCCGCCGGAATCGATGAAGATCTTGTCATCCAGACCCCGTGATTTCAGTTCCTGACGCATGATTTCATCTGCGGCAGGAGAGCGACAGATATTACCGAGGCAGACGAAGAGTATTGCCGCGTGGCCCTCGCGCTGCAATTTATCCTTCAGACGCTCTATGGCCTTTTCAGTTGCCGGATTCTTCATTTACGACGGGCTGAGCTTCAGCCTTTGAAAGGGTGATTGTGAAGCTTACAATCTCGGTGCCTTTCATGCCATAGCGCTGTGCGAACCGTCCGAGAAGCGCATTGGCATAGGTATGGAATGTGCGGGTCTCCCCTATTTTCATTGTCAGGATAGCCTGAGTCACAGGCCCGGCATACATTTTGCCTACGACCATATCCGGATTTTCACGACGGTCAATGGGTTTGCCCTTGGTATCGCTGATGATCATCGAGAATCCTACAGATTCTCCTTCCTTTACGAGAGCGCCTTCGCCACCTTTCCCGGTCTCGGCATAGAGAGAAGGATTGACGGCCTGCCATTTTGATGCTGTGCCGGCCTTCTTAAGTTCTTCCTCTGCCAATTTGCGATCTTCAGCTTCCTTACGTGCCTGAAGAGCGGAGGTCACTTCGGTAAAGCCGCGCTGCACTTCTCCTCTGTCAAGTATGGAATCATTCTTAAGTCCATCCTCAAATGAATTTACGAGGATTGACTTGTTGACAGAAGTATTGAAATCGCCGGAGAATTCCTTCATCTGCATTGCGAGCTGCATACCCATATAATAACCCTGATTGTAGGCGTCATCGTCACGCAGAGCGTCATAACCGGCGCGAAGACCTTTGAGATAGGCATCGCGGGCCTCGCGCGATTGCATGAGGGTATCCTGGCGGGCTGCCTGCCAGTATTCGAACGAGGCCATCTGACCGACATAGTAAGCGACAGAGTCACCCGCACTCATACCTTTGTAATCAGCCATCTGGCGGACCTTGTTGTCTCCCTCCGAGTTCCCGGAGCAGGAAGCGAGCGCCGTGAGGGCGAGAATTGCGGCGGAAGCCGCGTATTTATTGATTTTCATTATTATCTTTGTGTTTATTTAACTCAGTTAACTGCGTTAACTTCGTGGTTATTCAGTTATTCCGGATGTGAATTTAATTATTTTCGGTTATGGAGTTATTCGACGCTTTGACATTAAAGTGATTCTGCGTCTCCGGCTGCAACGGCTGAGTCGAGGTCTACGTCTTGCTCGGGGATAACTACGCGTACGGTCTCGCCGGTCGGCTCCATATTGTCAGCCGTGCGGCCTTTACATGAAGACATCATTCCGCAGGCCATGAGTCCTATAAGAGCCGGAATCAATATCGTTCTTTTCATTTGGATCAACTTTTATGTTTGCAATTGCAAATTTAATAAAAATTTACGAGCATGCAAAGTGACGATTCTGAAAAGTGTCCATTATTGGATTCTCGCATTATCGCAGTTCCTTCTTTTGCCATCAACAAAGTCTCCCCCCTTTAACAGCATAGCTTCCTCTGCCGGCAGAAGAAGCTATGTATGGAGATTTCGGAAATTATTTTTGGAAATTATTCGCCGACTTTGATAAGTTCAACCTGGAATACGAGCGGAGCATTCGGGGGAATCGGACCGCCTCCTCTTTCGCCATAGGCGAGATTAGCCGGGATATAGAACTCATAGACCGCACCTTCCTTCATCAACTGAAGGCCTTCAGTCCAACCTGCGATGACGCCGCTGAGAGGGAACGTTGCAGGCTCGTTGCGCGCGTAGGAGCTGTCAAATTCAGTCCCTTCGAGATCGGTCAGTTGGCCGGCATAGTGGACTGTCACGGTATCGGTGGCCTTAGGAGATTTGCCGGTGCCTTCCTTGATGATCGCATATTTCAGACCTGATTCGGTCTGAACATAGGTAGAATCGGATGCGGAAGTTGATGCAGCCTTATTGGCATCGTTGGTGAAGAAGTCAGCCGAATAGGGCATATTAGTTTTGCCGGGCGCCGGCGCCGCTTCGGTAGCGGCAATACCGTTTTCAACCTCAACTACGTTTGAGTCAACAGCAGCCTTTTCCTTGTTGCTGCAGGCGGAGACGCCTACGCAAAGGGCGGCAACGGCAAAAGCCGTCGTCGCCATTTTAATAATGTTTTTATTCATTAATCTTTCTTTAAGATTTACGCTTTCTTCACGACCTTTATAAGCTCGACCTCGAAGATAAGGGTCGAATGTGGGGGAATAACATTGGGAATTCCCTGAGGTCCATATGCAAGGTCAGAGGGGATATAGAATTCATACTTTGCACCCTCCTTCATCAGCTGCACACCTTCTGTCCAGCCGGGAATTACGCGATTCAGAGGGAATGTGGCCGGTTCGCCGCGGTTTACACTGCTGTCGAAAACAGTGCCGTTGAGGAGTTTACCGGTATAGTGTACTGTCACCTCGTCTTCTGCAGTAGGCTGAGCGCCTTCGCCTTCCTTAAGCACTTTATACTGCAGCCCGCTTGCTGTAACCTTCACACCCTCTTTCTTGGCATTCTCGTCAAGGAATGCTTTCGCTTCACCCTGTGCAGCTTCGGCAGCCTTCTTCTGAAGATCTTCGAGATATTCGTTGATAAGCTTCTGAGCCTCTTCAGGTGTCATCTCGGGAGTGCCACCGTCAAACGCTACTTTCACACCATCCTTGAAGGAATCGTATGCCACTTCCTTCACTCCCATTGCTTTCAATTGCATGCCCATGGCAAGACCCCAGGCATAAGATAATTTATCCATTTTCTTTATAATTTATTAGTAATTTCAATATAATCGCTCAATAATCGAAGAAGATGTACAAACTTTTTACCATCCGATTGTTTTATTAATGTTTTCCTTCCGGGCCAGCCCGAAGAGAAACATCTGAAGTAAAAACTTTGTCAACTTCATTCTTTCGATTGCAATATTATAACAACCTCAGAAGCCTATTAGGCTTATTTGATAAGTATTTTTAACAATCACAAATACCATGCCAACTTTTCAATCCACCTGGCAATTCAATCTGCCTGAAGATGAAATAGGACGTCAGCAGGCCATGAAGGAGCGACTTGAGCCCGGTCTTAAGGTCAGCCTGGTCTTCGATGACGTTGAACTCGGAGAATTTGTCTATTCAGGACTATGGGACACAATGCATGCGTTCTACCCTCTGCCCGATAATCCCATTGTGTCAGCATCTATACGCGACGCGCTACCCGAAGCCCGCAAGCGCTATGCCCGGCGCGATCTTCGCGGACGGGAATTTATACAATTGCCCTACACTCTCTTAGCCGATATAATACGCCTCGATAAATAGGGGCGGATATAATATTCAGGAATCCGGTATAACCGTAGATGCAGACTATACGTACTCTTCTCCGAAGCGGTCTTTGACATCGTTGACAATCTGGCGTATCTTCTGCTCGTCAGCTACGGGATATATCAGCAAAGCGCGCCCCGTGTCGGCTATGATATAATCCTTCAGTCCCTTGGCCACGACAATCTTCTCGCGGTCGGAGATAGCAAAGACAGTATTCTCGCAATCCTGCTGAATAAGGCGGCAATTCTGAGTTACATTTCCGTGTTCGTCGCGCGGAGATATATCATAAAGTGCCTTCCAGCTTCCAAGATCGCTCCAGCCTATATCTACAGTCTCAACGTAGACATTATCGGCTTTCTCCATAATAGCGTAGTCGATGGAATTTGAGGGAGCGGAGGAATAGTTGGCGTCAATGAAAGCTGATTCGCGAGGAGTGCCGTAATCGGAATTGCCGCGGTTGAAGACTGCAGCGGTCTCAGGATCATAACGGTTGAAAGCCTCCAGTACGCTCTTGGCTTTCCAGAGGAAGATTCCGGCATTCCAATAGAATTCTCCTGAGGCAAGAAACACTTTAGCGAGTTCGGCATTCGGTTTCTCGGTGAATGATTTCACTTTATAGAACCCTTCGGCGCTCTCGACGGGGGCATCTTGCTGTATATAGCCATATCCTGTATGAGGCGATGAGGGACGGATCCCGAGAGTCAGCAATCTGTCGGCATTCTCCACAAACTCGAATCCGCGACGGAGAGATTCATGGAAGGCCTTCTCCTTAAGTACCAGATGGTCGGAGGGTAGCACGACCATCGACCCTTCCGGATCCAGAGCGGCGATATGATGTGCGGCCCAGCAGATGCAGGGGGCAGTGTTGCGCCGGGCCGGCTCAAGAAGGATATTCTCTGCGGGGATCTCGGGGAGTTGTTCGCGAATAAGGGGCGCATAGCGCTTATTGGTCAGAAGAAGTATGCGCTCGGCCGGCACGAGTTCCAGCACTCGGTCAAACGTCATCTGAAGCAGGCTGCGTCCGCTTCCGAAAAAATCCAGAAACTGCTTCGGACGCTCCTCGCGGCTGGAGGGCCAGAAGCGTGAGCCGACTCCGCCGCACATGATTACACAATATCTCATTTTATATTTGATGTTAGGGTTAGGATCTATACTGCCGCAGGCTTGAATTGATGCTTGACGCCTTCTACGACATTAAGCATGAAGTCGCCGAGTTTCTCAGCTTCTCCGATAAGATCCATGAAGAAGATACCTTCCTGATAATCATAGACCTTATTATTGATGTTGTAGATATTATCATCACGCAGTCGATTGCGGAAGTTATTGATTTCACGTTCTTTGTTGTAGGCCGTAATAATCTTTGCGTCCTCCGGTGTCTCCATCTCGCGCAGGAGTTCGAGCATATTCTTCATAGCCCCCTCGACCATGTCATACATCAGGTCGATCTCTTTCATGACTCCGTCATCGAAGCTTACGTGGATCTGGTTCTTGCGGTTAAGAGTCTTAGCCACATTAAAGCAGCTGTCGGCAATCGACTCTATCTCGGATACGACGCGGAGCATGCCGGCAATTCGCATCTTGCCCTCCGGACTTAGTCGCCCCTCGGCGATTTTATTTAGGAATGTGCCTATTTCGATTTCCATACGGTCGGAAATCTCCTCGTATTTCTCAAGACGGGAATAAAGTGTCGTATATTCGGGATCTTTTTCACTCGTATGAATGAGTTTATGAGCCATATCGAGCATTCTATCCACTCTTTCAGCATAAACGACAATCTCTTTCTGGGCCTGGGTGATATTAAGCTCCGAAGTGCCCATCATGCCGCGGCCGATGAATTTGAGAGAGAAGTCCTCTTCGCTGTCCTTATGACGCTGAGGCATAATCCAGCAGACGATCTTTACGTAGAGAGACGTAAACCAGATCATTATGAAAAGGTTGCATGTATTGAAGACAGTCGGGAACATCGCCAGGGCAAATGCCATTGACGCCTGAGCTTTCGCGGTCAGACCTCCGGCCGGATTTAGCAGAGTAGTGTCGCCCATCGCCGCTTCTTCAGCTGCTGTGATATCAAGAGGATTAAGACCTTCAAGCCAATAGGTGATATCCGCTACGAGAGTGACAAAAGGCTTGAAGATTATAAGGACTATTATCGACCCAAGCACGTTGAAAAGAACATGGCCCATCGCAGTCCGCTTCGCTGCAAGATTACCGCTCAGCGACGCGAGGACCGGAGTGATCGTGGTGCCTATATTTCCACCGAGGATGATCGCGCAGCCAAGTTCATAATTGATCCATCCTTGCGAACACATAATCAACGTGATGGCAAACGTTGCAGCCGAACTCTGGGCCACCATCGTCACTACGATACCGATCAGGAAGAAGATCAGCACGGAGCCGTAGCCCATGGTAGTATATTTTGTCAGGAACTGCAGCATCTCGGGATTCTCCTGCAGATTGGGCACATATTGTGAAATAAGATCCAGACCCATGAAGAGGAAGCAGAAACCGATAAGAAATTCACCCATCGACTTATACGTAGATTTCTTCATAAACAGCATCGGGACACCTAAGGCCAGCAGGAGGATGCTATAGTCGGAAATGCTGACTTCGAAAGAGAAGGCTGAGATAATCCAGGTCGTCACCGTAGTGCCGACGTTCGCACCGAAAATGACAGCCATTGCCTGCCCGAGAGACATTAGGCCGGCGTTTACAAAACTGACGACCATCACCGTTGAAGCCGACGATGATTGGATAAGAGCCGTAATAAGAATACCGGTCATCACTCCGGTCACACGGTTTTTGGTCATGATCCCCAGAATGTTACGCAGCCGGTCGCCCGCTACTTTCTGCAGACCTTCACTCATCACCTTCATTCCATAAAGAAAAAGGCAAACAGAGCCCAGAAGGGCAATAAAATCAAAAATCGAGTAGTTCACTGTATGATATAGTATAGTGGTAATCTTTCGAAATCGGCAGAAATATTCAATTCCCCTGCCCTACAACCTTAACACTCCAAATCCCCGCCGGGTTTAACCCGACGGATTCCAAAATTCAATCAAATTCCAACCCATCTGCAAAATTACAATATTATCTCCAATTTCCAACTCTTTCTACGCTAAAAAAGCCCCTACCATTTTCCGGATAGGAGCTTCTGATTGATAACGTATCGATTTTATTCCAGCATAGGACGGACACCGAAGGCATGATTGATGGGTTCCTGAAGGATGCCGGCTTCGTGATCTTCGGTAATGACCAGTGCGCGGGCTTCTTTACCGGTAGTCAGCGCGTCAAATGTCCAATACTCAGGGAGAAGGGCCTGATTAGTCTGCGCGCCGGAAGAACTGGAGCGGTAACCCATCGCCGGGAAGCTCACTTCCGAACCATCACTGAAGGTAACGTAATACATACCGCATCTATTCTCTCCCGGCGGAGCAACATATCTGACAGATGCATTGACGACTGCTTGCCGCAATACCGAGGCTCCGGCCACAATTGCCCCTGCAGGCGATGGATCATATATAGTCTTCACATAGGATGTCTCCGACAGGTTGGCATTCCAGAGATTAATATGCTTCATTACGTAATCGTTGACATTATCATGAGATGATTCCCAGAACACGTCGGGATGAAGCGTCCTCATGGCCTCGACACTCTGATCCGGAGTCAACTCAGCGAGAGACCTCAGCGTCAGGGAGGTCCTCTCAAGATGATCCGGACCATACCATTGTTTGATATCCGACATCATCGGATCCTTGCGTCCCCATTGATAGTAAGTGAAGCAATCGGGAGTAGAAATAGTCTTCCCTGTCTGAGTCAGTTCTACTGTACGCTGCAATGGCTCCATACCCGCAGGCACGTCGGTCTGAGTGAATCTCACTTTCACGCTGCATCCTGTAAATGTCACTACATCGCCTGCCTTAATCTCTCCTACACTTCGCGGATAAAGATGATAGGTCTTTCCGGAGTAAGTCATCGGGTGAGTATCAGAACCTGCCTTATAATCTGTCACCCACAATTGCCAGCTCCACATCACATTCCCATCTTTGTCGCGTACAGCCACGAGAGCATTACCTTGTCTTATAGTATTATGAGGGATCTCAAATTCGATATTCTTCCCATCTGCCGAAAGCCTTACGTCGCGCACCATATTCAAGGCATCTTCCCACATTAGCATGGCATCTGCAGGTTGGCATCCGGAATTATTGTAGATATATGGATTTGTGATCCCATTTCCGAGATGATTGACGAAAGTCTTAAGAGCTCTGCTATTATGTGAAGTTGACGTATATGCCTTCGAATTAACCGCTCCGTTCTTGATGGCGTTGCCATAGACGAGCGGCAGAGAATATTTGCCCGGGGAATTGATTATATAGGTGTTGGCTGTATTTTCCACCGCAGTTCCACCCGAGCCTGAGGCAAGGTTATAGGGAGTATGACCTGACGCCTGATTGATGTCGGGTGCATTCTGCAGAATCTGCGACTGCGGGCTTATCTGATTGAAGATTATGTCATGCATCGACGTGACAGCCTTACATTCCTTATCACCGCTCCCCGATGCCTCGAAAGAGGCTACCCATGAGGGTTGCCCGATAACATTGCCGTCATCATCTACAAACTCCGCAATCCAATTTACCGGAGTTGTCTCATCGCCATTGACATATCGGCTTTTTACGGTATAATTGTCTGTGCCTCCTGTATAATTGGTCGCGAAATTGCCTTTTACGTCAAATATCAGATATTCTGAAGCCGGATTTGCGGAAATGCGGTAGACTACTGTCTTGCCCGCTTCCCAGACCTGGCCGTCAAGAGTAGCATTCATTACGGTTGTCTTCCCCTCGAAATCAAGTGTAAGCGAGATCTCGGCAGATTTGTCGAGTACCTGTGGCATCAGCAGGAAGGTATTATCGCCGTCGACAATCGGAGTGCCGGGTTCGACAAGCGACGTCCCTTCGGCAGCGACGAGCTCAAGATCCGGAGCTACGGAATAGGAAGCATTCCCCCCGACTTCGCTCCATTCGCCTGTCTCCAGATTTAGAATGCCGCTGTCTTTCACTCCGCTTATGCGGATCTCTTTCACTCTGCAAGGCGCCATTTCCGACCCTGCTGAGAACCGGATGGCAGTGAGCGCATGATTGAAACTGAGTTCGCAAGGCGAGGCCGAAGCGTCGCGCGGACTGCTCCACATCAGATCAGATTGCTCAAGCACTTTCCGGGGAACGCTGTATCCTATCTCCAATTGGCCGGATTCACTCTCAGAAGGCAATGACGTAATACCTTCCGCTCCGGAAGATCCGGCATAAGGGGAATAGGCATTTATATGGAGCTCTCCTTCTCCGGGCCAAAGGTATTCCTTAGCCGGCATCCAGTCGAGATCCGACGATATCCGCTCATTATACATATAATCCGGACCCGAACCGCTCCCTGCTATCGAAGCGAATACTCCGAAGGTCTCCATGCTCCGGGCTGTCACTTGAGTGCCTCTCGTAACCCCGGATGAAGCGCCGAGCGATATCCCGTCTTTCACGGCCGGCACGAGATATAGAGGTTTCTCTTCTGAAGAAAGAGCGATAACTCGACAAGCCGGCCGGTCGGCTCCACGGGTCTGCCACTCATTCGCTTCCTTCACGTCAAATTTAATGACATGCTCCGAAGATACTCGGGAATCGAGAAAATCATCTGCGCATGATATCATCCCGACAGCTACGGATGCTATCATCAGACCGCATAAGGTCGGCTTAAAAGTGGAATATATTACGCTCTTTTTCATCATTCGCTATTTTTCGAAATTATAACCCTTAGTTAATGGTTTTTAGCCGTTCGGGTGAGTCAGGGTCCTAAACAAAACCTCACCCAGGAGCAGGTGAGGCTTTGCGCTATGAGAGATTTCTATATTAATTTTTGTCCGTAGTCATAGGAAGAGCCACCGGAGTATCTGTCCAGTCTACTACATTGACTGTAAATTTGATCGGACCTCCAAGCACCGGAGTACCGGGCTGAGGATCATGGGGGTCGACATAACCTGCGCCATGCGACAGATCAAGAGTGTAGATATATTTCTTGCCGGGCTCCCAATTAGTGCTGATAGGAATTGCTGCCCACTGGCAATCAGTGTTGGTATTAAACGGATATACCTGAGCGCCTGCAGCGGTATTGACCTGAAGTTTAACGGAAAGATATGCGCCGGCCTTCGAGTTGGCGGCATCCCCGGTAGGATCCCATCCGACGAGTTGCTGCGGGAGAAGCATTGCGTTGCCTTCCGAACCCATGACGTTCTGCGCGTCGGCTTTCAGAATGACAGGACTGCTGTAAGTCTCTTCATAGATAGCCTTGGACGTGCCGAGGCTCCATTCATTGCTGGCGAAATCGAAATTACCCTGCGCTACAGGTTGGCCGATACGTATACCTGAGATTTTGAAAGTATAAGCTTCATTGTCTGCTTTTGCGCGAATTTCAATCTGCGCGAGGCGATGGTCGAATGTCAGCTCTACTCCGGATGCTTCGTTGACCGAACGCTTGCCGGTCGCATTGGAAGTAATGAAGTCTATCTGATCTGCGATATTTGCAGCCGGAGAAAAATCAGTAAGAGTCTTTGCTTCCGGAGTCAGAGTGACACCCGAAAGATTAGTCGGGGCATAGGCGAAGAATGACAGTTCCGCGTCATCTCCGGGCCAATGGTATTCCGGAGTGGACGTGAAGAAATTGTCACTTCCCTTTACGAAATCGAGGGGTTCGAAGAATGTCTGATCTCCGAGGAAAGCTGCAACCTTTATGTCGGAAAGATTGGCATTGGTGGTCTCTGTGGCTCGAGTGCCCATGGCCGGACGGAAGGAGATTGAATTCCCTTTGTTCTCACTCAAGGCCTCATCTTGGGCGCAGGAGGCCAGACCTAATCCAAGGGCGGCTACGGCAAATAGTAATTTTGTGGTTTTCATAGTGATAAGTGTATTTATAATTTATATGTTCTGATTTTATAACATTGAGATTTTGACTTTGTTTAAAGTTGTTAAATTTTTAACACTTTTCAAAATTGAAGCTCGATATCCTCAGTTTGCCAATCATTGACCGAAGGGATAATTCCGCCTCCCGAAGTAATCGGAGTGGGCAGAGGCAATCCGCTAAGCACTATATGGACATGCCTGGGATCAGGAGCATTATGGACCTGACGGGTGACATCGAATGTGTAATACCACTTTGACCCGTCAGTAAGATAAAGATAAATGGTCAGTATATGAGTGCCGGAATTAACGGCGGATTCTCCGAAAGTCAGAAATTCACCGTGAAGGCTACCGGCCGATTTGTCTGCCTGCAACACGAGCGGCATGGTTACGTGGCCTTCCGAGCCACAATTCTTACCGTGTAGATATCCTTCCGCCATGCCCGACAGAGTTCCGTCGATTTCGGAGCCGTCGATATGCTTTAGATTTTCGACATTGCTTATATCGACCGTATAGTGGCACACTGCTTCATGAGGATATAGAGTGATGATCTGATGCGAATCGGAAGCATAATTGTTGACTATATTTACATTATCGCTGCGATCAGACCATAACATTCCGGGAGTTTTAGCCACTCTCTCATGTTCTGTCCCCGGAGCTCGCGGGATAACGCGCGAAGCCAGTCCGTAGGCCGGGAGATTATCAGCATCCTGAGTGAATGTCTCCAGATTGCCCGCGCTCTCAGTGCCACGCATACGCGCCCAGTCGCTATAATCGCTGTTCATCCCAACTACGCAATAGGACGCCTCCGGCAATCTAACTTCTCCGCCATGCTTATTATCAAAAATGAAGCGTAGCGAAGCAGGCGAATCATAATCGTAGAAATATGCGGCCATCGAGGCCGGATCAGCATCCGGAGCATCACGCCAGTCAAAGATTACCTCCACTTCCTTCTGATCGGCATGGCCATATGTAAGATCTTTATGATGACAAGCACTGAAAAATATCCCGGGAAGTATCAGGAGTGAATATAAAATACGCTTCATCTTGCGCCTCCTTTCCTATTATAGTTATCGCATCCTATAAGCCAAACGAGCGAAATCTCTGCTTTAGTAGGGCCGATCCATGTCAGATTATGCGTGGATTGCCATTCGTATTCATCGCCGCGGGGCACATACTTGATATATTTCCCTCCGAAATAGCCGACTCCTATTGTGAAATCAATATTCAGTCGCTTCGCTACCGGGAGAGAATATCCATATTCTATGCCGGCAAAACGATTACAACGATTCCAGAGAGTCTCGCCCGGCAGGCCTCCCATCCAGCCCTTACCGCCGAACTCAAAGTCATAGGTCAGGATTCCTCCGTAGATTCCGAGGTGATGGCCTGTAAGGGGTTTTGCCGCGGCCCGCGGACCAAACCACCATCTCACCGCCAGATCGCCCCCATAGGCACGCCAGTAACGATGACTGCTGTTTTTATCCCACCATCCATACATCCAATTGCCGGCGATCGAGATATTTTTCCCGAGATAAAACTCAGCTCCTACATTTGGCAATGCCAGAGCATCGTAGAGGAGATTGGTCTTAAGCCCCATATAAAATGGCTTGCAGCTCTTCACTTCTCCCTGCACCATTATATCTACGATTCCGGCTTCAGGTGGTGTCACCAAAATATTCGGTCCGTGGAGCGCCATATAGGGATTATAATTATATTGCATGATGACTGCCGACTCGCGGAGCGTCGGGTATAGATGTGAATAAAGATAGCGGTATGGCGCTCCGTTGCCTATTCTCTGCAACTCGGCAATAGCCTCCGCGTCGCCGGCAGTAGTTGGAGTGGCGGTCGACACGATATCATTTAATAGAGTCATTACCTCATCGCGATCGGGCACATTGGGATCAGACTCCACAATACGCTTAAGGCCCTGCCAGTCACGTCCGGCAAAACTGAAAGTCACCAGACTGTCGGGTAGCACCATCCGCTCCGACAGATAATCATATATAGCTTGCGCGCGGCGCTCCGACAGATGGCGGTTAAGCATCACAGGACCCTCCGGCGATGCCGCACCGAAAATATTGATTCGCTTGAGAGTGACATCAGGGTTACTGCTGATGCGTTTCGTCTGCAATAAAAATTCGGAAAGATTTTTGCCGTTGTCAAAAAGCGCTGTATCAAGAATAGACTTTCCCTGACGGAAATGCACCGTCACGCTATCCTCCACCTCCGCGCCTTTTGAATACGCAGGTAATACCGACAGCGCCATCAAAGCCAGTATGATCAATGTGTTGTTCTTCATAGTAGAATCTTAATCCGGTCTTAAATCGGTCCTTTTTGAAAATATCGGCATTTCATTCCACCGGGATATAATTACATCAAAAGAGCCGAATCGAATTATATGACTATAACATACACATCTTCATAATTGTTTCAGTCTCATAAACTAATAGTCAGAATATTATTCAAAAAGACCTGACATAATCATCGCTGTCTGAATTGCCGATATCTCAGAAGGATATGATAGAGAATAGAAAGATATATAATGGATATGATAGAAAATATAAGGATATATAATAGATAGGATAAAGAATGGTAGGATATATAACAGATATGATAGAGAATTTAAGGATATATAACGGATATGATAAAGAATGGAAGGATATATAATCCAATCTCAAGTCCGGCAAGATACTCCGGGCAAACGGATATGATAAAGAATGGAAGGATATATAATCCGTGATTTGTAAATTTAAGAGATTACTTCCAATATCTTCATTCTGATTTCCGCAGGCATCTCCGCAATTTCTTTAGCCATATCATTCATGTTATGAAATTCTTTATAGCCGGATTTTTGAGGCTTATCATCCCTGGCGGCCCATGGGGCTATAAGTAGCAATCTGCCCTCTATGCAGAGATCAAATAATTTTCCGGTCGGTTTTGTACGATTCGTCAGAGGGCGATCGGTCAATTTTATTACATACCCTCCCATCTGAACGGCGATATTCATTATGGCCTTCTCTCGAGGATGGATACCGGGAGAAATCGCTACAGCTCCCTGTTCGATCGACTTAATACATTCATCTTCATAAGAATCAAATTCTTCGATACTCCATCTGCGATGAATCCTTACAGGCAAAAGATAGACTTCACGAAGGAGGAAAATATTCCCCATTAATCCATACTCGCGATTGCCTATTATGACGTGCAGACGGCATTTAAACAAATCCGGATGTTTTCTTTTATAGATCAGTCTGCGTGGATTATCCTCAACATATTTGATGGAGCGATCCAGTTGAGGGAAATTGAAGATTATTTGATCATGAAATGGCTGAAAGAGTTGCAGGTCGGAGTCCGGGAGTTTGGCATGATCCCTTAGTGCATGAGTACAGGCGCCGAAAAAGCCCGCGAGTTCAGATCCTAATTTTCGTGTCAATCTTTCCTTGACATGGAGAACAAAATGGATATGATCAGGCATAATGACATATCTCTTAATTGCCAGCAAAGGATGATATAGAGGCAGCGCCCTTATTTCCGCCTCAATTTTTTTGCCTAAAGGAGTTAAGACGGGTAAGATCATTCCTTCAGATTTCAGGCGCTCCGGAGATATATTAGGCATCACAGAGAGTCTGCGTAATTGAAAATCCCCTTCTATTGCCGTTGCAGTAATAAGATAATACCCCGGAGCCATATAGTCATGAAATCTTGCCCGTCGTCCCATCCGTCGGCGAAGAGGGCGAAAAAAATCCGGCATCTTCCGCGTCCTAACCTCCTGATAGTGATTTTTCTGCGGCCGAGATTCTTGAGAGAGATTTTCTTGCAGCCCAGATTCTTGAGGGAGATTTTCTTGCAGCCCAGATTTTTGAGGGAGATTTTTCATTGAAGGATAAGTTAGATATTAGGTAATAGATAATTATTGGGAAAGCTGACAAAATTGAGGCGGCCGCCTCATCGCAGTAAAAAACATCGCCAAAAATCTCTCTTGCAGCCCTCTTCCCTTTCTATGGCAAAAGCCATAAAGGAAAGAGCCCGAGAGAGCGCCGATTCCCTCTTTTCCCGCGCTATGGCGGCAGCCATAAAGGAAAGAGCCTGAGAGAGCGCCGATTCCCTCTTTTCCCGCGCTATGGCGGCAGCCATAGAAAGCTATTGGCTTGAGGGGCTCCCGGAGAAAGGGAGGCGCTGCCGGGGAAGAAGATAGGTGCTGCCGGGGAAAGGGAGGTGGAATTAGGAGGATAGGATCAGAAGAATTGACCGTAGGATTCGCGGTCGAGGTTGCGGTAGCCGAGGGCCTCGGAGAGATGACGAAGCTGAATCTTTTCGCTGGCGTCAAGATCGGCTATCGTACGGGCTACCCTCAATATGCGGTCGAAAGCGCGGGCCGACATGCTGAGCTTCTCCATCTTCTCTTTGAGTTTGGCAAGACCTTCGGCATCGGGCCAAGCGAATTCATGAAGAAGACGCGAATTCATCTGAGCGTTGCAGTGAATGCCGGGATAATTCTTGTAGCGCTCCTGCTGAATCTTCCTCGCAGCTATGACGCGTTCACGAATAGAGGCCGACGACTCCCCTTGTTCGCGGGAGGCCAGCTGATCGAACTCTACCGGCTGAATCTCTATCTGAATATCTATACGGTCAAGAAGCGGACCTGAGATTTTATTCATATATCGGCTTACCTGTCCGGGCTGGCAAGTGCATCGTCTCTTGGGATGACCGTAATATCCGCAGGGACACGGATTCATTGATGCTACAAGCATAAAGGAGGCCGGATAGTCTACACTATACTTCGCGCGGGATACAGTGATGACTCTATCCTCTATCGGCTGCCGCAACACTTCCAGGACTTGCCGCGGGAACTCCGGAAATTCATCAAGGAAAAGGACTCCGTTATGGCTGAGGCTTATTTCGCCCGGCATCGGATTTGCCCCGCCTCCGACGAGCGCTACGGGAGATACCGTGTGATGAGGCGTACGGAATGGACGTGTGGTCATGAGCATGGAACCCCTGGAAAGTTTTCCCGCTACGGAATGTATCTTGGTCGTCTCTAACGCCTCTGCCATACTGAGGGGCGGAAGAATCGACGGCAGACGCTTGGCAAGCATTGACTTCCCGGCTCCCGGCGGTCCGACCATAATCAGATTATGCCCTCCGGCACATGCCACCTCAAAAGCCCTCTTCACGGCCTCCTGTCCTTTTACCTCAGAAAAGTCGAAATCAAACTTATTGGCCGATGCTGCAAATAGCGCGCGAGTGTCGATGATAGTCGGCTTCAGCTCGCTCGTGCCTCCAAGCAATTCTATGACCTCCCGGAGAGTTCTCACTCCGAATACCTCTACCTTATTGACCACAGCCGCCTCTGTCACATTAGCTTCCGGCACGATCAATCTCTTGAATCCCAATTCCCGGGCTTTCACAGCCATAGGTAATGCCCCGGGCACAGGCAACACCGACCCGTCCAAAGCCAACTCCCCGAGCATCATATAATCTCCCAGATTCTCTACGCCTATCTGTCCGTCGGCGGCCAGCATACCGATCGCCATCGGAAGATCGAAGCCGGCACCCTCCTTCTTGACATCTGCCGGAGAAAGATTGATGACGACATTCTTGCGCACGACGCCTGCCCCACTCTGTTTTATGGCGCTCAATACTCGCTGATGACTCTCCTTCACTGAAGCGTCGGGAAGTCCGACTATCAGAAAACCGCATCCGCGGTCCACGCTTGTCTCTATGACTACCTGTCGGGCTTCAATGCCATGAATGGCGGCTGAGTAAACTTTGGATAACACGTTATTCTTTATCTTTAGTTAGGGTTAAGGAAGTTAGGGTTAAGGAAGCAAGGGTTAAGGAAGCTACGGAATGAAAAATCTCCTTGAAATTGAAATTGCTAATTCCTTTGGATTATTTCTTTAATTTACGGAAGGCAGGGAGCGCCTTGGTGCGGTCATCGCCGGAATAAAGCACACGCCCTTTGGAGTCAGTCACTATCCACCATGGAGTGCCCGCCACTCCCATTTTCATCAGATCCCGGTCGGCAAATCCCCGCGGAACCCATGCGTGCAGAGTATTCTTAAGCGAGTCGGACTTTATGGGGTAAGTCCAGGAGGTAGAGTCTGAGTCAAGGCAGAAGTCGGCTATTCCCATCTTCACCGAGTCTCCACTCCATCCGGCGATTCGCTTAAGAGAGTCGACATCCTCACGCCGCTCTATATCGCTGCGACGCCAGAAATACATCAAGGTCGGATGATTGCCGGAGGCGAGCCGGAGAGTATCTATATTCTTCACATAGCTTTTGACAACTATATCTGTAAGTTTCTTTCCCCCGCCGTCGACAGGAATAATCTCAGTATCGGTCAGAAGATCCTGACGCGGTATCAGATTCGGATAATCCTCAATTACTCCTGACTTATCGAGCAAGTCATAAAGGCGCTTGAACCCTTTGAGGTCAGCCACTGAGTCATAATAGATCCCGAGCAATATCAGAGAGGCTACTGACTTCTGATTCTTTTCTACAAATGACTCGATAGCCTTATTAAGAGCCTTTCTGACTTCGTAAGAATTATCTCCCGACGGATTGATTACCTTTTCCAGAGCAGAACGGTTGGCCAGACGCCATTCAGTCAGCAATTCATTAGGCTTATTGCCTTTGACTTCCCATCCGAGTGGATCTGCTTCCGAGCCGATGATCTTTATATCATCTCCTCTTTCAGCATAGATCGCGATCGAAGGGAGTTGATTCTGCCCTGAAAACAGGCTGACTACAGTAGGGTAACGAGTATAACCCTTAAGATTCCCCTTACCCGCCGCGACGGCTATGGCGGCATCCATAGCGATGCCCCCCTTACTCGCAGCGCCATAATAGGAAATCCTATACGTAGTGTTTATATCCTCCGGCAGACTGACATTTATCGTAAACTCATTTTTCAGACATCCCGAAAGCAATATCGTCAGAATCACCAATCCGACCGTTTCGAAGAGTTTATTATACTTTAATGATATAGGATTCATTATTAACAATTCATGATTTAGGGTTCATACTGCGACAACGCCGCCCGGAGAGCCTCCGTGACCATCACACGCAATTCCCGGGGCTCCTCGACTTTCACAGCATCACCCAGCGACATGATTTCGTGGACAAGTTCATAATTAAGCTGAAGCTGAAATGAGAATATCGAATATTCATCATGTATCTCCTCTTCCTGGGATGGATGAAGAGGAAGCGCACGGAAATATTTCGCTTGTGTAGGAGTAACGCGCAATACCACACGGCGCACCGGTGCCCGCGAAGTTGTCACACCGAGTATATGACCGAAATAATGCTCTGACTTCTCATCCGGGGGCATCGTGAAGGATTTGTCGGTAATAGTCATGCGCTGGATGCGGTCGAGCGCGTACGTGCGGATATCTTTGCTTTTAACCCGATAGCCGAGCATATACCATCTTTGCTTATAACGTTTAAGAAAATACGGCGCGAAAATGATGTCCTTCTCAGCTCGCGATCGAGAGAAGCCCGCATAAGTGAAATTTACCATTTTCGAGGAGTTGATAGCCTCAAGTACGGTAGGCAGAAATTCGCGAGCCGAAGGCACATCCTCCACCTCCACACGCCCCGAAGCACTGGGCGTCTCCGAGAGGGCTCCGTTGACTGCGTAGCTGTCAAGCATCCAGTTGGTAAGAGTCCTGTTGCGGCTGACACTCTTGGGATCGATATAGAATTCTCCTGCCCGGGTGCATAGGATATCGAGGTGGAAATTCTCTTCTATCGAACGACGATAATGATAGAATGTGCGCTCGGGCATCGGCTTCCCCTCCGATAGATGACATTTCATCCATAATCGGTTGAAGTCCTCACGCGTGAGCTTTTCATTGCGCATGAATGTATCTACAATCCAGACGTAGCGGCTAAATAGATCTCGAGTCATATCGCAAAATTACTAAATTTTTCTCAATCCCTATTATCAATGATAAAATTTATAAGTAAGTTCTAAGAATTAGAGCCAGTTTACTAAAGAATGTTAACGAGAAAATGTACAGATTTTGAGGCAGTTTCGATTTTTGAAGAAGGAGCGATGCGGGCATCGTGACTGATGAAAAGATCGAAAATGGCTAAAATATGGGCGTTTTATCGTTGATATTCGATCAAAATGAAATTTTAACAGTTCTTAGTAAACGGGCTCTTAGACGATATTTATGAATAAAATTACTTGAACAATAAAAAATGTAAGGGGCGCACTATATAGAAAAAAATAAGAGGGTCCGCACATCAATGGAGTGCGGACCCTCTGTCATTGAAAAAAGAATGATTATTCTGCGTATTTCTTTACTATGACGCAAGCATTATGACCTCCGAATCCGAATGTGTTGGAAAGGACAGCATTAAGCTCGCGTTTCTGAGCCTCGTTGAAGGTGAAGTTAAGATTATAATCAACTTCGGGATCATTGTCGCCCTCAGTATAGTTGATGGTCGGGGGGACGATACCCTCGGTCAAGGCCTTGATACTGAGGAGAGCCTCAAGAGCTCCGGCGGCGCCGAGAAGGTGGCCGGTCATCGACTTGGTGGAGCTTAGATTCATCTTATAGGCGTGGTCGCCGAATACCTGCTTGATAGCCTTGGCTTCGGAGATATCTCCGACGGGAGTCGAAGTTCCGTGCATATTGATGTAGTCGATATCTTCAGGCTTCATGCCGGCATCGCGCAGGGCATTTTCCATCACGAGGCGGGCACCGAGACCCTCTGGATGAGTCGCCGTGATATGGAATGCATCGGCGCTGAGGCCGCCGCCTGCTATCTCGCAGTAGATATGAGCGCCGCGGGCCTTGGCATGCTCAAGTTCTTCAAGCACGAGAGCCGCTGCGCCTTCGCCGATGACGAAGCCGTCGCGAGATCCGCTGAAAGGACGCGAAGCTCCCTCGGGATCATCGTTGCGGGTGGAGAGTGCCTTCATAGAATTGAAGCCGCCTACTCCGGCCGGGTAGATAGCTGCTTCAGCGCCGCCGGCTACGATGGCGTCGGCATGACCCAGACGTATCAGGTTGAAGGCGTCAATGATTGCATTGTTGGATGATGCGCAGGCTGAGACGGTGCCGAAGTTCGGACCGTGATAGCCGTGGTCGATGGAGATGTGACCTGCGGCGATGTCCGCGATCATCTTAGGAATGAAGAAAGGATTGTACTTCGGACCCTTGTCGGCGTTCTGCGCATAATATCCGGCTTCCTCTTCGAAAGTATGGAGGCCGCCGATGCCGGCAGCGAAAATCACACCGACACGATTCTTGTCGACGCCCTCTTCAGAGTCAAGATTTGCGTCGTCAATAGCCTCCTGAGCAGCAACGAGCGCATACTGCGCATATAGATCGAGCTGACGGAGCTTTTTGCGGTCAAAGTGTTCTTCGGGTTTAAAGTCTTTCACTTCGCAAGCAAACTGCGTCTTGAAGAGCGAGGCGTCAAAGTGAGTGATGGGGCCTGCGCCGCTTTTGCCGGCTACAGCATTTTTCCATGTGGTCTCGACGTCATTGCCCAGCGGAGTGAGCGCACCGAGTCCGGTGACTACAACTCTTTTTAATTCCATATTATAGATTTGTGAGTTTACTGAATAGTAGTAAGAGCCGATTCCCCGGAGGGCCCGACTCTTTGCTGAAATCTGCTATACTTGCCTATTTTTCAAGGGTCGGGCAATCCGTCGGATTCCTCGGAGGAACACCCGACGGATTGTCAGCGCCCTGTATAGGTAAAATCTTAACCCTGGTGGGATTCGATGTATTCGATAGCGTCGCCTACAGTAGTGATCTTTTCAGCGTCTTCGTCGGGAATCGAGATGTTGAATTCCTTTTCGAATTCCATGATGAGCTCCACAGTGTCGAGAGAGTCAGCGCCGAGATCCTTGCTGAATTCTGCTGCGGGTGTTACTTCTGCCTCATCTACTGTGAGCTTGTCTACGATGATGTCTTTTACTCTGTTTGCGATATCAGACATAATGCTAATTTGTTAGTAGTTAATAATCGATTTTTCTGTAGTTTCAGACTGCAAAGTAAATCATAAATTTTTAATTGAGGAAATTTTTCTTTAAAAAATGCACATTTTTTTTAACTTTGCGCATCTTTTTCCTCTTTCGGGGATGGAATTACCCTGATTTATGATGTTTTTGCTCTTACTCCACGCTCCAGGTCTCGGTAGTCTTGAGGATCATGTCGCGAAGATTGCTGAATCCTTTCTTAGCCTTTACCTCTTCTACCTGATGCTCTACTTCGGTCTCATAGCTAAGCGCCTCGACGTCGCGGATCACCCCGATTGCGAGCGGAAGCTCATGGCCGTCCATCATGGCGAGCTGCTGATGCACGAAATTCTGGGGCGTTGTGGCATCATGAACCAGGACGTCGTCGAGAGTCCAGCCGTCTTCTCCGATGGTGACTGCCTTCAATCCGAATCCTTCCTGCACCAGGCCCTTCTCCAAATTCTTGCCGAAGAGCATCTTCTGTCCCTGGCGCAGATGGATAGTATGCTCGTCGCGGCGTTCCTTGTCGGAAAGGAAGGAATGGCTGCCGTTGTTGAAGATGACGCAGTTCTGAAGGACCTCCACTACGCTGGCGCCCTTATGGCGGGCGGCTGCTATCATGACCTCCTTGGTAGTGTCGAGCGCGATATCGATGGAGCGGGCAAAGAAATTACCGCGAGCCCCAAACACGAGTTCTGCCGGTATAAACGGGTCCTCGGTAGTGCCATAGGGGGATGACTTTGTCACCGCGCCACGATCGGATGTCGGAGAGTACTGTCCCTTTGTCAGACCATATATCTTATTGTTGAAGAGTAGAATATTGATATCGATATTGCGGCGTACGGCATGGATGAAGTGGTTGCCGCCGATAGCGAGGCCGTCGCCGTCGCCGGAGATCTGCCATACGGTCAGATCCGGACGCGCAGTCTTCACGCCGGTAGCGATAGCTGCCGCGCGGCCGTGGATGGTATGCATGCCGTAAGTATTCATATAGTAAGGCAGACGCGAGGAGCATCCGATGCCGGAGATGACCGCTGTATTTTCCGGCGCTACGCCGAGCGCGGCCATTGCCTTATGGAGCACGTTGAGGATAGCGTGGTCGCCGCAGCCGGGACACCATCTCACACTCTGCTCACTTTTGAAATCCGCCGGAGCGTATTGGGGGGTTGTCTGTGTAGTCGGTTCCATAATTTTTCTTCGATGGAATTAGATATTTATGTGAGCGGGGCGATCAGGCCTCTTTATTTTCGTTGATAGACTCTTCTTTGCCGTCGATGATGGCCTTGACTCCCTCCACAATCTCGCGGACCATGAAAGGCTGACCCTCAACCTTATTAATGCGCTGAATAGTCTTGCCGGGAAGATGCATCTGCAGATAATCGGCAAACATGCCGGTATTCAACTCTGCCACTACAATACGCTTGTATCCTTTAAGAACGTCGAGGGCATTTTTCGGCAGCGGGTTGATATAGCGGAACTGAGTGAAAGCTACGTCATATCCCTCGGCATTGAGTTCCTCGGAGGCTGTATAGAGATGGCCGTAAGTGCCTCCCCAGCCCACAAGGATAGTGTCTGCCTCCGGGTTGCCTGCCACTTTCAGTTCGGGAATATCCTCGGCGATACGCGCGATTTTCTCTCGGCGGATATTGACCATCTTCTCATGGTTCTTGCCGTCGGTGGAGATTGCGCTTGTCTTTATATCCTTCTCCAGGCCGCCTACGCGGTGCATGGCGCCGGGAGTGCCGGGGATAGCCCAGTAGCGCACCTGATTTTCATCGCGGTCGAAAGGCTTCCAACCCTGTTCAAGACGGTTGGAATCGACATAATGGGGGTGGATTTCGGGGAAGTCTTTCTCTTCGGGCACTCTCCAGGCCGACGAGCCGTTGGCGATGAAGGCATCCGTCAGAAGTATTACCGGAGTCATGTGCTCGATAGCTATGCGTGCGGCTTCGAAAGCCATAGTGAAGCAATCTGTCGGGCTTGCTGCAGCCAGGACGCAAAGCGGAGATTCGCCGTTGCGGCCGTAAAGAGCCTGCATCAGGTCGGTCTGCTCGGTCTTGGTCGGAAGTCCGGTCGAGGGGCCTCCGCGCTGCACGTCGATGATGACCAGAGGCAACTCGGCCATGACAGCCAGGCCGATGCCTTCGCTCTTCAGAGCCAGGCCGGGACCTGATGTAGATGTCACAGCGAGATGTCCGGCATAGGAAGCGCCGATTGCGGAGCAGACACCCGCGATTTCATCCTCCATCTGACATGCCTTTACCCCGAGATCCTTGCGTTTTGCAAGTTCATGAAGTATATCCGTAGCCGGAGTGATGGGATAACTGCCCAGGAAGAGCGGACGTCCGCTTTTCTCGGAAGCCATGATCAGGCCCCATGCAGTGGCAGTATTGCCGTTGACATCCGTATAGATACCCGGAGTGACAGCTTCGGTCTCGATGCGATAGGTAGGCATCGAGGAGTGAGTATTGTGGCCATAGTCCCAGCCGGCGCGGATGACCTTTGCGTTGGCCTCATAGACAGCGGGCTTTTTGGCGAATTTCTTTTCGAGTTTACGCAGCACGCTCTCTACCGGACGGTCGAAGAGCCAGCAGATAAGACCCAGAGCAAGCATATTCTTGCATTTCAGTATAGCCTTGGGATCCATCCCTGAATCCTCGAGAGTGTGCTTGAGGAGTGTCGTCATCGGGACGAGCATGATTCTCTGCGGATCGATGCCGAGTTCCGCTACCGGGTCATCAGTCTTGTACTCGGCTTTCTTAAGGTCGGCCGGGCGGAAAGTGTCGACGTCGCAGATGATGATACCTCCGGGTTTGAGATATTTCAGATTGGTCTTGAGTGCAGCGGGATTCATGGCTACGAGGACGTCGGCCTCATCGCCGGGAGTATGGACACCCTTGCCGACATTCACCTGGAATCCGCTGACGCCGCTCAAAGAGCCTTGCGGAGCGCGGATTTCTGCGGGATAATCGGGAAACGTGCTTATCTGGCTCCCTTCTCCAGCCGAAACATTGGAGAAGATATTGCCAGCCAACTGCATGCCGTCGCCGGAGTCACCTGAGAAGCGGACTACGACGCGGTCTAATGTTTTTACATTCGTGCCGGGAAGCATAGTGAAAGATGTATATGATTTAAGGTAGTAAATTTCAAGATATTAGATACGCAAAATGCGTCTTATAAGTCGTTCCCGCCGAAGCGGCAACCCTTATAAGACGCAAATTTAGCAAATATTTCTCATCCTCCAATCTTTTTGGAGGATAATTTCACTTTTTAGACCCCGTTTTATAAAAAAAGCAAAAGTCCGGGTCGCAGATGTGCGTCAGTTTTGGCCTTGCAGCGCTCAGGAGTTTAGCGGGCTAAACGACTGAGCCAAAAGGCTGAAAATGACGTACAGCTGCGAGACGTGGTGTCTCGGGCATTCTTTATATATTTGTTGTTTCGGGACTGCAAATTTACAATTTTACAGTGTTATCTCAAAATATTTTCAATTCAGGATTGATATCGGATAAGATTTCCGTTAATAAAACTGAAATCTTCCTCAAAACTATCAATGAACGCCACACTGAGTTATCCTACTGACCTGAATTATTTTCAGTCAATCCTTATAAAGGCAAATCTGCCTGAATCCTTTTCCCGTCTTCGTCGGCATGATCCTATCGAAATCATCAATGCTATCGCTCGCTTGTCAAGACCTTTGAATATATCGGTGGCGTGCACATAGATTGCGTTCAGTCAAACTTCGGCACT
>JAIDYR010000094.1 GCA_029057985.1 Muribaculaceae bacterium
CCGAGGATATGGGAGAAGTTTCGCCTAATGTAAAATACATGAATTCAAGAGCAAAATGACCGGACTCAATTTAATTCTTCCGGATGTTGATCTTCCGGGAGATCAAGCAAAAGGTTTTTTGCATAATTCCAAATTCAAGTCCTTCATCCTCAGATAATACATATGATTCATCTCGAAGATCTGATAAATAATCTGCCGCTGGTCGGTAGGAATCTTCTTTCGATGCTCGACTATGATCCGTCGGCTCCGATGCTGTTTTCATCCGGACTTTTCTGGCTGATTTTCATCATAATGCTCCCTGTCTACGCTCTTCTTAAGGGCAGCAAACCGAAGATGGTGGTATTCATAGTCTTCTTTTCGCTTTACTTTTATTATAAATCTTCAGGGCTTTTCTTCCTAATGTTGATATGCACCTCTCTGATCGATTGGCTTATCTCGCGTCGAATTGCAAAAACATATTCAATGGGGAAGCGGAAAGCATGGATGTGGTTGTCAATTGTCATCTCACTGTCAATTCTGGGTTACTTCAAATATGCCAACTTCTTTCTTTGGAACTGGAATCAGATGGTGCAGGGCAATTTTCAACCGCTTGATATCATCCTTCCTGTCGGCATATCATTCTATACATTCCAATCTATCTCCTACGTAGTCGATGTATATAAGGAAAGAATTGCCCCGACTCGCAATTGGTTTGACTATCTGTTCTTCCTGTCATTCTTCCCTGCATTGGTTGCCGGCCCGATAGTGAGAGCGGATTATTTTCTTCCCCAACTTGAAAAAAATAAGCGTGCCACTTCTGCGATGGTGTGGGCCGGCCTTTGGCTGATTATAATCGGAATTATCAAGAAAGCCTTGATAGCCGATTATATAGCCCAGTACAATGATCTGATTTTCAATGATCCCTCATTATATACCGGAGTGCAGGCAATGATGGGAGTATTGGGATATACAATGCAGATATATTGCGACTTTTCGGGGTATTCCGATATGGCAATCGGATTAGCCCTGATTATGGGTTTCCGATTGGGAATGAATTTCAATTCACCTTATCAGAGCCGGAATCTCACAGAGTTCTGGCGTCGATGGCATATCTCATTGTCCTCCTGGCTTCGCGATTATCTGTATATTCCATTAGGAGGAAATCGAAAAGGTACGTTCCGTACATATCTAAATAACTTCCTGACGATGCTTATAGGCGGTCTTTGGCATGGAGCGGCATGGAAGTTTGTATTCTGGGGCGCTATGCATGGAGTAGGGCTGGCCATACATAAAGCATCTCAACCGATCTTGAAAAAGATACCCGATAATTGGTTCACTATCTTTTTCTCCTGGTTGTTGACCTTTATTTATGTATCCTTACTATGGGTATTCTTCCGGGCCGCAAGTTTCGAAGATTCAATTCTTATAATAAAGAATATATTTGTAGATTTCCATCCGGGGCAGTTACTCGAATTTCCGGTGCAGCGACCGCAATGGTGCATCATGATGGTTGCACTGATAATTTTTCACTTCCTCCCGGAGCGCTGGGGTGAGAAAATAGAAAATTGGTTTATTCTTTCCCCATGGATAATCAAACTCGGCGTATTTCTATTAGCCGTGCAACTCGTTATCGAATTCATGACAGCTGAAGTTGCTCCATTCATATATTTCCAGTTTTAGACCTCGTTTTATAAAAAGCAAAAGCCGATGCCCGGTTGTTTGCTTTTATATAATACGGAGTCTTAGGAATATATTCATATCCTTTATTGGCAGAAGCTATTTTTAGAATTAAGCCACGTATCGCGCCATAAGAATGCAGATACGTGGCTTAATTCTGTGCTGAATGATCAATAGTGTGGAGCAGACTATGTTGTCAAGCATAATTCTGCGTCATTCTATTTACATTTCTTAACATAATTTTACAAAATTTTATCAGCGTAATATACAACGAGATACGCGGCAAACCGGCATAAAAATTGACAATCGAGCAAAAAAAATTTGCACAGCGTCGAA
>JAIDYR010000095.1 GCA_029057985.1 Muribaculaceae bacterium
CTTTCTTATAGTAAAAGATTATTATTAAATATTCTCAGATATTTCAGGAGTCTCCTGAACCTTCATATCATCCGGGGAAGGCTTGCCTTCCTTAATTATGAAGACGCAAAGTGATCCGAGAGCGATAGCCACGCCGGCCACAACCATCATCAGATTTTCAGGAGCAACCTGACCGGGTGTCGAGAAGAACGAGAGAATCCATCCGCCAACGAGTGCGGCAACAATCTGCGGCAGACAGATGGTACAGTTGAAGAGGCCGAGATAAGCTCCGATATTGCCTCCCTTGAGAGAGTTAGTAAGAATTGTGAAGGGCCAAGCCAACATAGCTGCCCAAGCGCATCCGATAAGAATGAAACTTACGAAAAGCAAGTAAGGATCAGTGAAGAATCCCATTGAAACGAAGCCGGCTGCGCCGAGTATGAGTGACAGGAAATAGGAGAACTTACGACTCTTGAAGCGCGGAAGTACTACTGCCCAGAGAACTGAAGCTAAAGCCTGAACAGCATAGAGAAGTCCAACCCAGTTGCCGGCGTCATTATATTGCGGTGAAGCGGAATTAAGCACAGTATGAGATTCAGGCGCCAGTTTGGAAGCATCGGCAATCTTGTATTCCTTTGCATCCTCAGTCACTGTCTTGCCTTCGGCATCTGTAGATACGATAGCTGCGGAAGTAAGAACTGCAGGTCCGGAAAGGCGGGAAAGATAATCGACAACCTTGACGTCCTTGATATCAGAAACTTCTATACCGTCGACGCTAAGAGACGCGACATTGTCCAAAGTTTTTGAGAATACAACTTTAGCATACCCCTCGGCATTTAATACCAGATGATGATCCTTTACTATTGTATCGTTGCCATTGATGACGACATTTGTGGCAGGATAGAAAGTTCCGGCGGCTTCTACGCCTTCTGCAAGAAGAGTGCCGTGAGTGAGAATCATCTGATTGTTATAGTCCTCGTTTGTCAGGAGAATATTCTTCCCTGAGATAGTTTCAGATCCGTCGGAAAGGGCGGTGACGCTTTCTACTGTAGGAGTATTGAATGCCTTAAGAGCTACGGTGTTGGTCGTATAGGTCCACATGAAGAGGAAGGCAAACCAGCAGAAGAACTGTACGAGTCCGACGGTCCAGAATGTTGTCGGGGCGTGGACGAGAAGTTTGAACAGATTGGGTGATTTCTTATTATCGGTTTTCTCTTCTCCTCCGTTATATTCGGCATATACGTGTGGAGGCCATTCCTTAATTTTTACAAGCGAATATACCACGCAGATTCCGAGAATGATAGCGCCTATATAGAAAGCCCAGATCACTGTCTGAGGCACCTCGCCTGTGGGAGCAGTATTTGCCAGTCCTATGATTCCGAATATGAAAGGAAGCAGGAAACCTACGACAGAGCCGGCGTTACACAGGAACGACTGAATACTATAAGCTTGCCCTTTCTGCTTCTCGTTGACCATATCTCCGACAAGCATCTTGAATGGCTGCATCGCCATGTTGATGGAAGTATCGAGCAGCATCAGCGCAATAAGGCCGAAGATAATGGCATCCTGGACTGAGAAATGGAAGCTGCCCGAATTAGGCAACAGACACATTACGATGATGGCGACCAAGGCTCCGAATATCAGATAGGGGAGGCGGCGCCCAAAACGAGTCCAGGTGCGGTCGGAGAACATCCCGACCAGAGGCTGCACGATTAGACCCATCAGAGGAGGGAGAATCCAGAAATAGGAGAGATCATGGGGATCCGCACCAATCGTGGTGAAGATACGCGACACGTTGGCACTTTGCAACGCATAAGCAATCTGGACACCGAAGAATCCGAAACTCAGATTCCATAATTTCCAGAAGCTCAAATCCGGTTTAGTTTTCATGATAGAATGTATGTTGTTAGTTTTATGATTTTAAAGTTATATGAAAAAGAGAATTCATAAAATAGACTTCCGAAAATCCTGCGACGTCTGCGCAGGCATGGGCTATAGAATTGCCCGGAGCATGTGAGATCTATTATGTTTCTTATGAATTAATCAATCTCAAACAAGGGGGTAGACTCCGGCTTCCCGATCTGATCGTAGAGCCAGGTTATCTCCTGCGCCCATAGAAGATCATCAGGAGTCTCGAGAATCAGCGGGATATCATCAAATCGGGGATCATTGACAAGACGATGAAAAAATTCCGTCCCGAGTGTGCCTCTGCCTATCAATTCATGGCGGTCAATACGCGATCCTTGCTCGCGTTTATCGTCATTGAGATGCATACCCCGCAGATATCCAAGTCCGATAATTTCATCGAAATCCCTCCAAGTCTGATCGTAGCCTTCAGCCGAACGAAGATCATAACCGGCAGAATACGTGTGGCAGGTATCGACGCATACCCCAATACGGCTTTTATCCTCAATCTTATCTATGATATGCGCTACATGGCCAAAATCCCAGCCGAGATTGGAACCCTGTCCGGCAGTAGTCTCTATTACTGCAGTGACTCCTTGCGTCTTGTCAAGAGTCATATTGAGAGATTCGGCTATACGGTCGAGTGATTCTTCTACGCTCAATTCATTCAGATGGCTTCCCGGATGAAAGTTGAGCATAGTCAGTCCTAATTGCTCACATCGTTGCATCTCTTCAAGGAATGACTTGCGCGACATTGCCAGTTTTTTAGAATCGGGCGATCCGAGATTGATCAGAAAGTTATCATGAGGAAGAATGACCTCAGGAGTATATCCCAATTCCTGACAACGCTCGCGAAAAAGCATAGACTCTTTCTCGGGGATCGCCTTTGAGGCCCATCGGGATGGATTGCCGGTAAAGAGGGCAAATGCCTTTGCACCTATAGCGCAGGCATTCAAAGGGGCAGATGCTACTCCACCGCTGACACTGACGTGAGCTCCGATATATTTCATGTAAGAATGAATTGTAATTAAGGGTTATAGCCTATATGAGGAGAGTGGCTTATGCCGGAAAATGAACCCGGCACATATAATCGCACCGACACAACGAGTCAGGGCGCAACGCACCTATCATTCCGCAAATTTACAATTTTTTTCGGGAATTTCCAAATAACCCGACCAATGAATCAGCGTAAAATGATTCAATGGCGGTAGATTAAAGAAAGTCTCGTCAGGGAGCCGCATGCATTTCGAATGAAGGTATCATTCAAAGAGCCGGCGGAAACATTCCTCCACTTTTCCGACTTCAATGATCTCTATGCTGAAAGTATCCTTAATCCCTTTAAGATTACCCTTTGGGACGAATACTCTTTTAAATCCGAGTTTCTGTGCCTCGGCAACCCTCTGATCGATGCGTGTGACCGTGCGTATTTCCCCTGACAATCCTACTTCTCCTATAAATGCCGTCGTGCGCGGAATGGAAACGTCGAAATTACTCGACATCACTGCAGCGACAACAGCAAGATCGATCGCCGGATCCTGAATCTTCAGCCCCCCTGCAATATTGAGAAAGACATCTTTTTGTCCGAGCCGAAACCGGGCGCGCTTTTCGAGTACGGCAAGGAGCATATTGAGGCGCCGCTGATCAAATCCGGTGACGGAGCGCTGCGGAGTTCCATATGCTGCCGTAGAGACGAGCGCCTGAATTTCTACAAGAAAAGGTCGCACTCCCTCAGTTGTGACGCCTATCGTTATTCCGCTCATCTCTTCATCTCTATTTTCTGAAAGAAGCATTTCGGAAGGATTGATCACCTCCTTAAGCCCTTTCTCAACCATCTCATAGATCCCTATCTCATTGGTAGAACCGAAGCGATTTTTTATTGCGCGGAGTATCCGATAAAGATATTGTCGGTCGCCCTCAAATTGAAGCACGGTATCCACAATATGCTCAAGTACTTTCGGTCCGGCTATAGCCCCATCTTTATTGATATGGCCGACTAAAATTACAGGGACTCCGCTCTCCTTTGCATATCTGAGCAGTGAGACAGCACATTCACGCACCTGGCTCACACTTCCCGCCGCCGATTCTATCTCATTCGACGCAATGGTCTGGATGGAATCTATAACAATAAGCCCGGGTTCCACATTCTCTATCTGGGTAAATATGGACTCAAGGGATGTCTCACATAATATAAAAGTATTATCGGCTACCTTGCCAAGACGATCGGCTCTTAGCTTTAGCTGAGTAGCGCTCTCCTCCCCGGAAACATAGAGTATTGTCTTATTGCGAATTGAAAGAATATTTTGAAGCAAAAGAGTAGACTTTCCTATTCCCGGTTCGCCGCCGATCAATGTCAGACTCCCCATCACCAATCCGCCTCCCAGGACTCTATTAAGTTCTTTTGAAGGTAAGCGCATCCTGGCCTCATCCTGACTCTCGATTTCAGATAAACGCACCGGCTTGCTGCTGGCGACTAATCCGCGACGCTTCTCACCCTTGGCCGCTTTTGCAGCTACGCGTTCCTCTACGAATGTGTTCCATTCGCCGCAATTCGGACATTTCCCAAGCCATTTCGGCGACTCGTGTCCGCAATTCGAACAGAAATATACAGTCTTTGTCTTCATTAATAAATTCTAAAATTTTCTCAATATGGGAGCTTATCTTCTGAATTCAGAAAGTGTGATTGCAGTTGCAATCGAGACATTAAGGGATTCAGAATGATTCCCAGGATCGAAAGGAGGAATAGTCAGAGGGAGAGTCACTCTCTTCCGCAAATTCTCCGAAAGTCCGTTGCCTTCATTACCCATAGCAATAAAGGCGGATTGAGGCAGCGATGTATTATATATATCCTCTCCCTCCAGCAGTAGTCCTACCAATGGTATATGCGGATTAACATCGACGAGCTTTTGAAGATCCATATAATCAACCGCCACCTTTGCCATCGAACCCATTGTAGACTGCACAACCTTGGGATTGAAAAGATCCACGGTATCTTTTGACGCGAATATCCTGCTGATGCCAAACCAATGCGCCGTTCGGATTATAGTCCCGAGGTTTCCGGGATCCTGAATTCCATCGAGCAATAAATATAGTCCGGAAGATAGGGGAGAAGCGAGGATATCGTTTTCATCCGTTCGCTCCGGCAATCGGCACACGGCAATCATTTCCGGCGGACTCGACAGACTTGATATATCTCGCAAATCGATTGAAGAAGCCTCAAAAACAGGAATATCGGAAACGCCTCTTTCATTGAGACATCGGCTTACCAAGGCTGAACATTCGGGATTTGCTACGATGTAGTCAGGAATCCAGACGGACTCGCAATCGGCCAATATATCCATGACACTCTTTCTTCCTTCTATGAGGAAGAGCCCCGACTTCTCCCTCATCTTTTTACTACTTAGATGCGACAACGCTTGCTTGCGGGTCTTGGAAAGCTTTTCTGCCATTTTTTCAATAATTTAGGAAATCCTGTCTTAAATCGGCTGCAATAATCTATTCATTTCAATCAACAAATATAATAAAATCTCCTCAAATTTGGAAATTTTTCATTAATTTTGCGTTGATTCGCAAAGAAATGTTGAATAAAATCCTGAAATATTCCTCATGTCGTTCGTTACGCTTTGCTACATTGAGTGTAGTAATTGCGGGCGGACTTGCCCTGTCATCTCCCGCAGCGGCCCAGGTCAATGCAGAGCAAGTGCTTACCATAGGCCGAAACGTCATGTCGATGGAAGATTACCTTCTTGCCATCCAGTATTTCAACATGGCAATCAAAGCCAAACCTTATCTTGCAGATGCTTATTATCTCAGAGGTCTCGCCAAGCTTCAACTCGAGGATTTCGAGGGTGCGATAGCTGACTGTTCGGCAGCTATATCCCGCAATAAATTCAAGACGGAAGCCTACAAAGCCCGAGGCTTTGCACTTCAGAAGACCGGCAGGGATTCACTTGCAATCGATGACTATAACATAGGACTGGAATATAATCCCGACGACAAATACTTTCTTTACTATAAAGGTATAGCGCAGACCGAACTTAAACAATATTCTCAGGCTGACTCCACATTCCTGCGTCTGCTCCGCCGTTATCCCAGATTTGAAGAAGGATTAGTAGCCCGAGGCCGGATGAATCTGCTGAGCGGAGATACCATTGCAGCAATGAAAGATCTCGACAAAGCTTTAACTCTGTCGCGCACAAATCCCGGAGTCTACCTGATGAAAGCGGAAATGCTTACAAAGCGTTCCCAATGGGAAGACGCCGCTTTGGCAATGGATGAAGCAATACGCCTGCTCCCTGAAGAGATAGATCTCTATATCAACCGCGCCTATATCCGCTATAATCTTCATAATTTCTATGGAGCAATGGCTGATTATGATTACGCCCTTACCCTCCAGCCTCTCAATGAAACAGCACTCTTCAACAGAGCTTTGCTGCGCACTGAAGTAAAGGCTCTTTCAGCAGCGGCGGAAGACCTGACAACTCTTCTGAAGATTAATCCTCAAAATTTTTATGCTATATATAATCGAGCTTTAATCTATCTTGAAATTAAAGATTATAGAAAAGCATATAATGATTTTCAGGAGATTTCCCGACGCTATCCGAAATTCTATCCCGCATATTACGGGATGGCTGAATGTCAGCAGCAAATGGGCAATATCCGCGAAATGCTTGCAAATATAAAGAAAGCTGATCAAATGGTAGCGAATTATGTAGATAATCCGAAGAAGAATCCACTTGACCGTCCTACAATACAAGCAGGCAAATCCAGAACAGCGAATGGAAAAGATAATTCTGGCAAATCTGAAGAGGAAGAGTTCATGGAAAAATTCAATCAACTTGTCACCTCCGAAGCATCGGAAACACCTGAACTTGCCTTCAATGAAAAAATTAAAGGAAGGGTTCAGGACCGGGATATCAATATTACTCCTCAAGAACTATTCGCATTATCTTTCTCAACACCGGAGATCAGCCTGCGCAATCTCTCTAATTCTTTTCGCAATCTGGAGATGCTCAACCGAAGGCAGTATATATCCAGAAAAATATATCTGAATGAGGGACTGTCCACACCTTCTGACCGGGATCTTCTCGGAAAGATTTTCGCCATCGAAGATGAATTTACATCAGCCATTTCTGCCGCCGATACTCCCCGACCTGTAGATTTCTTTGCCCGTGGAGTAGCCAGAACAATGTTAAAAAACTTCGATGGAGCAATTTCAGACCTCACAAGAGCCATTGAGACATCCGATGATTTCATTGCGGCCTTGTTTGCACGCTCAGTTGCCTACACTTACAAAGGGTCGCAAGAAAGTCTTTCCTCAGATAATTCGCACATTCAGTCCCCAATAATTCACAATTCTCTGAAAGGGACACAGAATTCCCCAGTCGACCATTCTGCCATGCAGAAGAATCTTGATTACCAATTGGCTATGAATGATATCGACACAATCCTCGGAATCGATCCTTCGATGCTCTATGCATGGTATAACAAAGGCTATATTTATTATACTTTAGGGGATTTCACATCCTCAATACTTGCTTACGGTAAAGCTCTGGAGATTGACCCTGAATTCGGACAGGGATACTTTAATCGCGGTCTGGCATATCTTCGACAAGGCAATCGTCAATCGGCCTTCGCAGATCTATCAAAAGCAGGCGAACTGGGAGTACTTCAAGCCTACAACATTCTTAAGCGACTTCAATAGCCTCAAAAATTCTTTTCAAAAAATCCAAAAATTCAATAAGATTTTTGCATAACTCCCGAAAAATTAGTATATTTGCATACAATTTTTGACCTCTGCCGGCACCCAAGCCGGCATGGGGTCAGACAAACTACGCATATCATATTAACTATCAAATGATTAACATAAAATTTCCCGACGGCAGCGTGCGCCAATATGAGTCAGGCGTGACTCCTTATCAGATAGCGGAAAGCATCAGCCCGCGTTTCGCGGCCGATGTGCTTGCCGCCAAAGTGAATGGTGAAGAATGGGATATTTCACGCCCCATCGCCGCTGACGCAGAAATCCAGCTTTTCAAATGGGATGATCCGGAAGGCAAACATGCATTCTGGCACTCATCAGCTCACCTTCTTGCAGAAGCGCTTCAGGAGCTTTATCCCGGTGTAAAATTCGGTATAGGACCTGCAATCGAAAACGGCTTCTACTACGATATCGATCCGGGAGAGCATAAGATCACCGCCGAGGACTTCCCCAAGATTGAAAAGAAAATGCAGGAACTCGTAAGTCGCAAGGAAGCTATTGTGCGCAGCGATATCTCGAAGCAGGACGCTCTCAAGATGTTTGGAGACCGAGGCGAAACCTATAAATGCGAACTTATCTCGGAACTTGAAGACGGACACATCACTACATATACTCAGGGCGCCTTCACCGATCTATGCCGCGGTCCGCACCTCCCCACCACGGCCCCCATCAAGGCTGTCAAGATTCTATCGCTTGCCGGAGCATATTGGCGAGGCGACGAGAAGAGAGATCAGCTCCTTAGGGTCTATGGCATCACATTCCCAAAGAAAAATATGCTGGATGAGTATCTGACTCTTCTGGAAGAGGCTAAAAAACGCGACCACCGCAAACTCGGCAAAGAGATGGAACTCTTCACTTTCTCTGAAACCGTAGGTAAGGGCTTACCCCTTTGGCTTCCCAAAGGAGCTGCACTTCGCGACCGACTCGAGCAATTCCTGAGAAAAATTCAGAAACAATACGGTTACCTTCAGGTAATTACTCCCCACATCGGAAATAAGAACCTCTATATCACTTCCGGACACTGGGCAAAATACGGAAAGGATTCCTTCCAGCCCATCAAGACTCCGGAAGAAGGAGAGGAATATCTGCTCAAGCCGATGAATTGCCCTCATCATTGTGAAATCTTCAAGGCTTACCCAAGAAGTTATCGTGAGCTCCCGCTGCGCCTGGCAGAGTTCGGCACTGTCTACCGCTACGAACAGAGCGGCGAACTCCACGGCCTGACCAGGGTGCGCGGATTCACTCAGGATGATGCTCATATATATTGCGCGCCCGAACAGATCAAGGACGAGTTCCTTAAAGTAATGGATATTATTCTTTATATCTTCAAGGCTCTTGACTTCAAGAATTTCGAAGCGCAGATATCTTTGCGCGACCCAAAGAATAAAGAGAAATATATCGGCTCCGACGAAAACTGGCACCTTGCCGAGAAGGCAATTATTGAAGCTTGCGCGGAAAAGGGATTGAAAGCCCGCCAGGTAGAAGGAGAAGCTGCTTTCTACGGGCCCAAACTCGACTTTATGGTCAAAGATGCCATCGGACGCCGCTGGCAGCTCGGCACAATTCAGGTCGATTATAACCTCCCTGAGCGCTTCCAGCTCGAATATACCGGCTCTGACAATCAGAAGCATCGCCCGGTGATGATCCACCGCGCGCCATTCGGGTCCATGGAACGCTTCGTAGCCGTGCTTCTTGAGCATACTGCCGGACGCCTGCCACTCTGGCTCATTCCCGAACAGGCAGTCATCCTGCCCATCAGCGATAAATTCAACGATTATGCTTACGAGGTTGCAAAGCAACTCGATGCCGAAGGCGTGCGCGCTATAGTCGACGACCGCAATGAGAAAATCGGTAAGAAAATTCGCGACAATGAGCTCAAAAAAATCCCTTATCTGCTCATTGTTGGTGAAAAAGAAGCAGAAAATGGCGAAATTTCTGTAAGAAAACACGGAGAAGGTGACAAAGGTACGATGAAAATTATTAACTTTGCACAATCTTTGAATGCTGAAGTAGAAAAAATGATCAACCATCCCTCGGAAGAAGCATCTGAAAATGCTTAATCGACCGAAGGATATAACAACAATTAATGGAGAAGAAACCCAATTTTTCAGGCCCTCGTCGCCCGGGCGGACCCCGTCCCAAACCCGGCCAGCGTAATGACCGCCGCGGCCGTAGCGACAAAGACCCGTATGCAACTAACGAGCAGATCCGCGCACGCGAGGTGCGATTGGGCGGCGATAACGTCGAAAACGGAATCTATCCGATCGACAAGGCACGCAAGATAGCAGCCGGAATGGAACTCGATCTCATTGAGATCTCTCCGACTGCTGAACCTCCGGTGTGTCGTATTCTCGATTATCAGAAATTTCTATATCAGCAGAAGAAACGCCAGAAGGAGCAGAAAGCTAAAGCCGCAAAGGTAGTAGTCAAGGAAATCAGATTCGGTCCTCAGACCGATGACCATGACTATAACTTCAAGCTGAAGCATGCCCGCGGATTCCTTCAGGAAGGCTCCAAAGTGAAGGCTTATGTCTTCTTCCGTGGTCGCTCGATCCTCTTTAAGGAGCAGGGAGAAGTACTTCTCCTAAGATTTGCCAATGATCTGGAGGACCTCGGCAAGGTTGAGCAGATGCCGGTGCTGGAAGGGAAAAGAATGATTATCATGATCAGCCCGTTGAAAGCACCTAAGAAAGGAGAAACTCCTAAAAAGGAGCGACCGGCAAAAGAGACTCCTGAAATTCAATCAGAAAACAATGGTTCTGAGAAGGTCACGGATCAGAACCCTGAATAAATAATAGAGACCGTAGGCCCAAAAGGGGCCGAGGTAAATTTCAAACAACTAAAATTTATCTAATCAAATGCCTAAGGTAAAGACCAATGCCGCGTCTAAGAAGCGCTTCGCGCTCACCGGCACAGGAAAAGTGAAGAGAAAACATGCTTATCACAGCCACATCCTGACGAAGAAATCGAAAAAGCGTAAACGCAATCTCGACCACACAGCTCTCGTCGATTCAGCTAACATCAAGCAGGTTCGCTCTCTCCTCAACATGCGTTAATCTGACAGAAGATTACCACACTCCAGGATTGACAAATCTTCACTCCCGCGGCGAGATGAAGGAATCAAGATTCCATCATTCTTTTTCGCAACAAAATCCTCTCGACTCGCCAACCAAATCAACATTTTTCAATAACCGAGTGTAGAGCTCCGCAAGAGCTTATTAGCCGCTCACATTCAAAATTTCAAAAAAATGCCCAGATCAGTAAATCACGTCGCATCTCGCGCCAAAAGAAAGAAAATCCTCAAACTTACCCGTGGCTACTATGGCAGCCGTCGCAATGTATGGACTGTAGCCAAGAACACATGGGAAAAGGGTCTGACCTATGCTTATCGTGACCGTAAGCAAAAAAAGCGCAACTTCCGCGCTCTCTGGATCCAACGTATTAACGCCGCTGCGCGTCTTGAGGATCTCTCTTACTCCAAGCTCATGGGTCTCATTCATAAGGCCGGCATCGAAATTAACCGTAAGGTACTCGCCGATCTCGCAATGAATAATCCTGCAGCGTTCAAGGCTATCTGCGACAAGGTAAAATAATCTCTTGTCATTACGACATCAGAGAGGATTCGAAACATTTTACGCCGTTAGGGCGTTATAATGTCAAAGGATCCTGAAAAAGTCAACCACATCAAAGCAGATTGGGAAACTCATCAATTAATTCGAAATTCCGAGGCAAGTTGCCTTTTCAATGGCGGGCCCCATTCCCTTCGGGGAATTGCTCTCAGGAGCGCAGGCGGATTACAAAGAGTTGGTGACACCTCAAATCCTGTCATACGGAGTTTCATCACAAACCCTTTGATGTGGCCCCTCATCGGGAGCGGATCGGATTCTATCCTTTCCGCTCCCGCTTTTTATAATCTATGCGTCCCTATCAAATAGAAACACTAAGATTCTATCAGTATAGATGCTTGCGATCCAATCGAATAACCACGTAATAATAACCGAATAACTACTAAGATTTAACCACGAAGTACATGAAAGACGTAAAAGACACTCTTCTGGATCGGGTAAGTATACGCCGCTATGAGCGTGAGGCCATCCCTGAGGAAACTATGGAATTTATCTACAAAGCTGTAGAAAACACCCCGACTTCATATAATGGTCAGCAATTCTCCGTCATCGATATTGATGACCAAAATCTTAAGGAGGAACTTTATGCACTTACCAACCAGAAGCAACTGAAGACTTGCAATCGTCTGCTAATCTTCCTTTCAGACTATAATAAAATTTCTCTTCTCGCTGAAAGGAAAGGGCTGACTATGCCTCCGTTCACAAATACTATGGATGGCGTGACAATCGGCATTATCGACGCCTCGTTAGCAATGATGAGCGCAGTAGTAGCAGCCGAAGCTTGCGGTCTTGGCACAAACTGTGTAGGATATCTTCGTACTGTAGATCCAGCCAAAGTAGCTGAACTTCTTAAACTTCCTAAAGGAGTGTTTGTCGTTTGCGGTCTGGCCCTCGGCATACCCCGCGAGCATCCTGATTTGAAACCCAAGCAGCCGACTTCCCTCGTGTTCCATCGCAATCATTACCGACAGGATGACGCAAAGATGATAGAGGAACTTGAAGCCTACGATGAAGTAGTAAAACATTATAATGCCACCCGAGCCGGAGGCACCTCGACTAATGATTGGGTAGCTCATATTCTCGACTATTATGATCATGCAATGAAGTATCGCATCCTGCAATATCTTAAAGACCAGGGATATGATATCACTCACTAAAATCAAAATTCCGGCCTTCAGGAATCTGATTTCAATAGCCTTTTTTGCGACAATATTGTTCTTACCATTAGAAGCATATTGCCGTACAAATCAGAATGTCAATAGAGTCCGGCCGCAAGAGGGCACAAGCCAATACGTCAAAGAGGCGTCCAGGGTGAGGCTGTTGAAAATGGGCGAAGAACTCAACCTTTCGGAGGAGCAATTTCTAAAATTACGTAAGGCCCGGATGAGAATGGAGCAGAAATGCGACAAGGAGATTGAAAAAGTTGAGAAAGCACGGTTGAAATATGAGAAAGAGGTGCAGAGTTCAATTTCCAAGCAATCGGGATATATCAATGAATATGAATCGGAGGTCGAGAAAATCCTGACTCCTGAACAACTTGAAGGATATAAACTTCTTAAGCACCGGAGTTCAAGACCATCCGGCCTGATCGAACCTTCCAATTCTCAGGATTCATCTTCGCCGTCAAATGCCCCGGAAGGGGGAGTAGGACCGATTATTAAGGCCGAAGAGCCCCCAATAATGTATTGACAGGCTACCAATCAGATGAAATAGTTAATGACTGTTAAATTCCGCCTCCAGATTAAACCATATACTACATAAAGTGTTTAAATTATAGAACTATGTCGGTGACATCGTTTAAATAATAAAACAATGCTATCACGACAAAACGGAGTAGAGGATGCGTCCTTTGCTCCGTTTTTCATTTCTCGGATTAAAATCCAAATAACAATTCCTATCAGTCAGATTCCTCCTGTCAGTCAGATACCGAATTTTATTCCGGCAATCATCGCGGAAAATCAATCTTCGTAGCGATGCTTTTGAGTAGCCAGCTTCAGAATCTCATTGGGGCAGCTGACGATATGATCAGCATAGGCTTTTCTAAGTTCGGAAACAGGGCGGAATCCCCATGTGACACCTATGGAGTCAATACAGGCGCGCCGAGCGGTCTCAATGTCAACTGCGCTGTCACCGATCATCATCACATCCTTCTTAAGCGTAGGAGAATCATTAAGAACCGCAAAAATAATCGAAGGATCCGGCTTTGGAAGACGCGAAGAAACCTGGCCGAAGATTGCGACAAAAGGCACTTCCGGGAAATAGAACTTTATTATCTTCTCCGCGGCAGTCTGATATTTATTAGTGGCAACCGCGACCTTGATTCCACGCTTTGTAAGTTCATCAAGAAGTTCGGGGATACCGGGATAAGGCTCCGTAGTATCGGTGCAATGTTCATTATAATATTCACGGAAGTAACCTAATAATTCTTCTATTTCTTCGGGTGAGGCATCCGGTTGAGCGCGTTCCATAAGTTTGCGCACTCCGTTGCCCACCATGAAATTATACGCAGGAATCGGATGCTTCTGATAGCCTTTTTTATCAAGGGCATAATTACATGCATTTCCAAGATCGGAAATAGTGTTAAGAAGAGTTCCGTCAAGATCAAAAATCAATAATGACTTCATAAATATTCTAAAGTGAGTAAGTTCAAACAATCGACTTTATCTTATTTTCGCAAGCGGAAATGGAATTGGTCAGAATGGATATCCTATAGAGAAATGGAATGCCCGATCCCTTCCCCATCTGGGATGGATAAGAGGCCATGGCTCTTCGCCAATAGCAGGATTATGGGCTTTCATTCCTAAGTCGAAACGAAGCAGGAAATAGTCAAAGTCAAGACGGATTCCAAGACCATAGGCTGCTGCAAGCTCCTTATAAAAGTTATTGAATTTAAAAATTCCATAGGGTTGCGCAGGATAGTTACGAATAGTCCAGATATTCCCGATATCCACAAATAACCCGAGCTCAACGAGCCAGAATAGTTTTGCCCGATATTCAGCACTCATTATAAGCCGAATGTCGCCACACTGATTCATATAATCAGCGAGGGTATTGATACCATGATAACGTCCCGGACCGAGAGTTCTGACAGCCCAGCCTCTCACTCCATTGGCTCCGCCTCCATAGAATCTCTTTTCGAAAGGCAACATCCCTGAATTACCGTAAGGGACACCTATGCCAAAGCCGAATCTGGTTGCAAGCGATTGCCGCCCGTCAAATATATGAGTGTACCCGAAGTCGGAATCAGCTTTGAAGTATTGCGCATAGTTAATACCGAAAATTTTATAAGGATTTTCATGAAAATCAGATCTATGAGTAAAAATACTGTTGATCATAAACAAGAAATTACCCGCTATCTCTGCATTAACCCGTATGGTATATATATCGCGTTGCATCTGACGTTCCCAAGGACGTCGGATGCGTTTGTTGGTGTGATAAAAACTATATCCCATTCGCATTATGAAATGGTCTTCATAACTATATCGCAGAAGGGGATTATCCGGTGCTATATTATTAATGAAGTCATTTGTCGACTCGGGAAGATAAACGTAGTTGATATCGATTGGAGTGAAGGTATGGCGGTTCCCGGTAGAACGTTCGGTCCATTTATATGCCCAACCCGCTGTAGATACAATTCGCGTATATTCCGGCCGCTGCTGGTAATTCATCGAGAGATGAAGTTCGGTCGTGGCATTTATCCTTCTTTTAAATCGTTCTTTTAGAAACGGAGCCTTGAATTTAGGGAACTGCAGACCCAGATCAATTGAATATTCCATATATCGGTTGTGGAGCAGTCCCTCCACATTTCCATGGATCGCTTCATACGCTCCTCTTGCTTTTGCCGTAAAGGATTCGGCCCCCCGGCCAATATTACGGTGAGTAAAAGTCAAGCCGAGAGCCACTCCTAAATCTCCTTCGGAGTTGGTGCCCTGCAATTCAGCTGACATCGACATGCTCTTTCCCGGAGTCAGAAGGATATAGGCATCAAGAAGATCCGTATCTCCTATCTGTCCTGCGGGTTCGAATCTTATATTGATGAATTTAAGGATCTCGAGGCGTGAGAATGCTTTATAAGTCCGGTCGATATTACGCTCGGAATATGCTTGCCCCGCAGCAATAAAAGTATTTTCATAAATAATGCTCGGACGCAGATATTTCTGATCACCGTAGAGAATTGTCAGCCCCTTATACAAGACTGTATCTCTACCGGTCTTCATTGAAGCCGGGTCGGAAGCTCTATAATCGGCTGAGCATATTACATTACGTATAAAATATTTTCTATGACTGTCGCTTTTAGAAGGGACCCCTTGATCAGATCCTGATGGTGATTCTATGATCATGGTCAGATCTACATCCCTTGACCCTGAAGTAGTATCTGCCTCAAATCTTATATTTTCTTTCACGAAGCTGAAATAGCCATTATTTCGAAGTCTGCGGGCAAGGCGATCGCGCTGGAGATCAAGCTGTGTGCGATCAAGAAGATCTCCGGGTGCTACAAAAAGACGCGCTGTGTCTTTTGCGAGAATGGCCGCTATCGCAGTATCAGCTATCTGGAATTCAACATTCCTTACGATATAGGGTTCTCCCGGGCGCACGATATACTCTACCTCCACTTTCTTTTTATTCGGATAAGTAATCGTGTCTGCCTCGACATCTGCATAAAGATATCCTTTATTTATCAAGGCAGTCTTAAGCTGATTGACACTCGCTTGCTGTAGAGTCGGATCATATATTACCGGAGGCTCTCCAAGTTTGCGTATCCAGCGGTTCCACCATTTGGTTGTATCGGACCCCGACATATTATAAACTCCGAGACGAGTCTTCGCACTCCAAAGAATCTTATGATTGGGCTGTTGCCGGACATAAGACAGCAATTCCTCACTCTTCAAACTTTCCTTATAGTCTGAAGTTAGGGTGTCATCTATGATTATTTTTACTTTATCAAGCAGATAGCTACCTTCCGGGACGTGGCGTGCGGAATTGCATCCCGTAAGGAATACAATTACAATGACCGATATCATCTGTAAGAATATCTTGCCACGTGTCTGACCTACTGTATTATAAAAACTCATTTATAAAGAATTTGAGAAAATAAAGTATTTAGAGCCAGTTTGCTAAAGAATGTTAACGAGAAAATGTACAGATTTTGAGGCAGTTTCGATTTTTGAAGAAGGAGCGATGCGGGCATCGTGACTGATGAAAAGATCGAAAATGACCAAAATATGGGCGTTTTATCGTTGATATTCGATCAAAATGAAATTTTAACAGTTCTTAGTAAACGGGCTCTTAATCCGGATGCATATCCCTGTCTTGATATTTCATTCGGATTGTCAGAGTGGAGGCAATTCGCAATCGGCGCGTTTGTCAAGCCATAGACGGGAAAACAGAATAGGATTTTTATCTGCCTTACGACGCAATTGAAATGCATATCCTCTTGAATCTTCATTACGCGAGGGTATCGGGGCCCGAAGAATATCGATAGGCTGATCATGTTCACCTTCATGAAGAAATGACAGTTCAAGACGTCCGACTCTGTAATCATCGTGCTCCTTAAGAGTAAACTGATTCATCAGTAAAGCGACGTATCTGACCGTATTGACATGTCGGTAGGCATCCAGATCCGAATACAGGAAGACATGGCCCGCAGGCTCGCCTTCCGCTTGCAGATATTTTCCCTTTGCAGATTCTGATTCTGAAGAGGGTATGATCCCGAGGTGTTTGCCTTGTCTTTGAATAGGACATTCCCGCTTGCTTATAAACTCATCACGAAAGGGAAGTCCGCTTAATCCGGCGTTGGCATGAGTAAGAGTATCAAGCACCATCCAGATGCTTCTCGCATATCCAAGTGTATTACCCTGAGCGTCTTCAATAGAGAAAGCTCGCTCGGAGAAATGACGGTTCCAGCTTTCAACCCAGGTAGATATCTTATAATGACTATTGACGACCGGATAGCCTGACATCTCTATAGTAAGGCGCGACAGAACCCAACCCGAATGGTCGTCAGCCATGTTTGGGTTGCCTATCCCGAGATGATTGGCATGCTCTGTGGCTATGTCAATCAACTTTGAGGTAAGAAGCGGTAGTGACATTTCGCGTTCGGCATCTGTATCTCCTGCCGAAAGGAAATACTCGCGGGTAAGCACTATCTCTTTTGAGACTATGTCATCGGCATCGTTCTGCTCAATAGTATATTCTTCCTTATCTCCACGCATATTTTCATAATCACAGGCAAAGCAATCTCCACGTCTTGTAAGAGCTATATATTCCCCATCTTGAGCGGCGTAATCCAAGAATCTTGAAGCATCTGCTTTTCTTTTTTCAAGCTCTTCCTGAGAGTCGGCAAGTTCGAAATGCATAGGAAAGAAATGCGCAACCTTGATCACTCTTACAAATTCCAGGGCGCCTTGGGCATATCCCGTTCCAATCCTGCTGTCGACGGGAAACATTACGACATCAAATTCAGGATATTCTTCAGCGATTGGCTTGATTTCCTTACGAAAAGCGAGTTCGGCGGCATCAATTTCCTCTTTTGTGGATTCATCGCGCCACGTCCAGCAATTCAAATCTCCGGCATGGAAAATTTTAAGTCCCTGACTCTTGATTTCCAGAGCATATGAATTGCCGATATCTGTAGAGCCGAACGCTTTAATCCTAAGGATATTATCGGAATATTCTTCTCCTTTCCGAAGAACTGTGACGCGCGAAACATCCGGACGCGAACCTTTGTAAAGAGTATTGTCGCGCAATAAATGGCCTGCATGCCGGGCAGTGTCTTTGGATATGATATAACGAATATCCTGATGAATCTCCGCCCAGCCGAATATTTCTTTATTGAAATGATCTTTATGAAAGTGGCTGACAATAACGTAGAGAGGGCGATCGGAAGGTATCTCGTCGAAAAAGCTTGGAGTGTTGTTTTCACTTTGCTTTGGATCCTTCCAATAATCAAAAATAATCGTACAGTCTCCACTCTTCAGCAGAAAACAATCATGATATATATATTCAAGCTCAAACATAAGGATGTTCTAAAATATTGACGATTCTTGTGATTAAGAATCGGTTTTTAAAATCAAAATTACGAAAATTTCATGAATTTTAAGGCTTCCTCGCAAAGTTTTTTGTAATTTTGTAGTCGGAAAGTCTCCTATTGATGTAAAGATCGTCATAGGCTCGACAAAAAAAGCGATAATGGGAGGTCAGGGAGTTTCCTGAACCCTTTGAAGGAAAATAAAGAAATGTTTACAGCCTCTGAAAAAAAACGCGAGAATATCGCTGAATATATTCTCTATATGTGGCAGATTGAGAATCTCATTCGTGCCTATAACCTCGATATTGACAAGATTGACGAGGAAATCATCAAAAAATATACCAATCTTTCTGACGATCAAAAGAAAGAACTTCACGATTGGTATGAGTCGCTGATCGACATGATGCGACGTGAAGGTGTAGAGCAGAAAGGTCATCTCCAACTTAATAAGAACACAATCATAGCCCTCGATGATCTTCATCGTCAGCTGCTCGCTGATAATAGATTCGCTAACTATTCAGCCGAATTTTATAAAACCCTCCCATATATCGTAGAACTTCGTGCAAAAGCGGGAGAAGAGAAAGCCGGAGAAATTGAGACATGTCTTAATGCTCTCTATGGAATAATGCTTCTGCGGATGCAGGGTAAGGAAATATCCAAAGAGACACTGGAGGCAATCACTCAGATATCGCGTTTTCTCGCTATGCTCTCCGGATATTATAAAAAAGACTTCAACAACGAACTCTTCAACGACAACGACAATCAGCAATAACACATGTCAGAAGCACTTAATAAGGAAATAGAGCGTCGCCGCACATTTGCAATCATATCCCACCCGGACGCCGGCAAAACAACCCTTACAGAGAAACTTCTCCTTTTCGGAGGAGCAATCCATGTAGCCGGCGCCGTCAAAAGCAATAAAATTAAAAAGACAGCTACTTCCGACTGGATGGAAATCGAGAAGCAGCGAGGCATCTCCGTCGCCACCTCCGTAATGGGATTTAATTACGGAGATTATAAAATCAATATTCTTGATACTCCCGGCCACCAGGACTTCGCTGAAGACACTTTCCGCACACTGACTGCCGTCGACTCCGTCATCATTGTGGTTGACGTGGCAAAAGGCGTAGAGACTCAGACACGCCGCCTGATGGAAGTATGCCGCATGAGGAATACTCCTGTCATAGTATTTGTCAACAAACTCGACCGAGAAGGTCGCGACCCGTTTGATATACTTGACGAACTTGAGTCTGAACTAAAAATCAAGGTTCGCCCACTTTCATGGCCGATCAATATCGGCGCCAAATTCAAAGGGGTCTATAATATCTACGAGCATGGTCTTGATCTCTTCACTCCTTCAAAACAGACCGTAAGCGAACGCGTCGAAATTTCCGATGTTAACTCCCCGGAAGTCGACAAGCTTGTAGGGGAGGCGGATGCCGCCAAACTCAGGGAAGATCTTGAGCTCATCGAAGGAGTTTATCCGGAGTTCGATCCGGAGGAATATCTTAAAGGCGAGATCGCTCCCGTCTTTTTCGGATCAGCATTGAATACATTCGGAGTAAAGGAATTACTGGATTGCTTCGTCAAGATAGCTCCTGCTCCTCGCCCCATCCATGCAGAGGAACGCGAAGTGAAACCGGAAGAAGAGACTTTTTCCGGATTCGTATTCAAGATCCATGCCAATATGGATCCTAATCATCGCAGTTGCATTGCATTCGTCAAAATATGCTCCGGCAAATTCGAACGTAACGTCAATTATCTTCACGTGCGTCATAACAAGCAGATGCGTTTCGCAGCTCCGACTGCATTCATGGCGCAAAAGAAGAATATAGTAGATGAAGCTTATCCCGGGGATATAGTCGGCATTCCCGACACCGGCAATTTCAAAATCGGAGATACCCTCACTTCAGGTGAAAATCTGCACTTCAAAGGATTGCCGTCCTTCTCTCCGGAAATGTTTAAATACATTGAGAATGCTGATCCTATGAAAGCTAAGCAGTTGGAGAAGGGGATCAAGCAACTGATGGATGAAGGAGTGGCCCAGTTATTTATCAATCAATTCAACGGACGCAAGATCATAGGCACCGTCGGACAGCTTCAGTTTGAAGTGATCCAGTATCGTCTGCTCCACGAATATGGAGCCCAATGCCGATGGGAGCCAATCAGTCTTTACAAAGCCTGTTGGATAGAAAGCGACGATGAAGAAGCCCTGGCTGCATTCAAAAAGCGAAAGCATCAGTTTATGGCAAAGGATAAAGAAGGACGCGACGTATTCCTCGCCGACTCCAACTATGTCCTCCAGATGGCCCAGGCAGACTTTCCGAAAATCCGTTTCCATTTTTCGAGCGAATTCTAACCCAACTCCGCATCTTTTCTCCTACGACAGCGCCGAGATAAATAGGATCCTATTTATCTCGGCGCTGTCGTTGATGAGTATATTGATCTGTTGGTTATGACTATTCTAATTTAAGGAGGGGATTTATTCCTCTGAAGCTAAGGGCTTCCTTTCGGTTATATAATGCCATATATGGGCGCACGCCAAAGCATCAGCAAGAGCGTGGTGATGGGATTTAAGATCGAATTGACAGCGGGCAGCAACTGTTGGCAATCGATGATTTGGTAGACTTCTACCGAAGACTCTACGCGAAGCTGTACATGTACAATGAAATTCATAACCGGGATATGTCATCCCAAAACGCTTGAATGCAGCCTTAAGACATCCCTCATCAAAACGACTGAAATGGGCCACCAGAGGAAGCCCTTCGATTATCTGCTCAACCTCGGCCCATACTTCCGGGAAAGTATCAGCAGCCTCCGTATCTTCGGGATAAATCCCATGAACCCTAATATTACCCGGATTATAATAATTCGGGACAGGATGAATCAATGAATAATACTTTTCGGCTATTCGTCCGTCACGGACGACGACAACGCCTACGCTACAGACCGAACAAGCCTGCCCGTTGGCAGTCTCAAAATCAATTGCTGCATAATCTTTCATAATACTTTAACGCCAATTACTCGATTTTATTCTATTCAAAATATACTTAGAGCCTGTTTACTAAGAAGTGTTAAAATTTCATTTTGATCGAATATCAACGATAAACCGCCCATCTTTTGGCCATTTTCGATCTTTTCATCAGTCGCGATGCCCGCATCGCTCCTTCTTCAAAAATCGAAACTGTCTCAAAATCTGTACATTTTCTCGTTAACATTCTTTAGTAAACCGGCTCTAAAATTGGTTATCTAAACGCATATGCAGAATAAAAATTGATAATGATATATTCAACTACTAAAAAATATAGGATGAAACGATTAGGTTATATAATAATGGCTATCTGCTCTTCATGATAGCCAAAACGGAAATTTGAAAGAAATCAAATCGTTCATCAATAAATTGAATGCCAAAGATAACTAATCCCTCCAACTAACCCATAAGAAATGCTAACGCCTCCCTGAGATTCCTTTCTCGGGAGGCGTTGGTATTTTAGTAAAAATCAGATTTACTTTGCGAGTCGGGTTTTGGAGGATTGGCCTTTGCGGATGATGTAGAGATCGCCGGGTTGAGGAGTGGTGATCTTCATACCTTGGAGATTATAGATCTCTGCCGGAGTTTCCTCTGATTCGATATCGTAGATGTTATCAAGTCCGGAGATTACATATTCGGGAAGGGGAGCGGCAGGAGTTGTGTCACGCTCCGGCTCAGCATAGTAGCCGTTGAAATCTCCCCATTGCTGTCTGAGCCAGTTGATTTTATCTTTCAGATGATTTTTTACAGTCTGCTTGCGGCGATCCATGTCACGGTTATCGATTACCGGCTGACCTCCATCGGGATAAGGCTTGCCATTCCAGCGCTCATAATCTGCTTTAGCAGCTTCTTTGAGATGGTCTGCATAGCGATCCAAGTCTTCGTAGAGACCATCGAAATTATTTGCCATAAACCATTTCCATGTATCTTTAACCTTATCCATGAATTTAGCGTTCATGCGCATCGAAGCAATCCAGGTATTTCCAAACGGACCGAAATCCGAGAAGTAATGGTCTGAAGGACCCATAAATGCATTGCCACAATCCCAGAGCGGGGAGAAGTGCCACTTTTGACCTTCCCCACGATCACGGAAAAGATAAGTCGATCCATGGTAAGCCTCAGTATGAGAAATTATCTCTTCCACTATATAGTAGCGCGCCGCATCGTCAAGATCCATGTAGCTCCATAAGCGATCTGAATTATCTCCTATTGCATCATTCATAGCGGTGAATTGCTCGGTGACAAATTGGCGCTGGATATCGGAATAGACTTCGGGAGTATCAAACGTGATGCGGAGCATATCTTTAAACCCTCCGGCCTGGCCTTTCTCCTCCATGCGGATCTGATTATCCTCATCATAGTTGTCGAGTTCTACAAGGTATCCGCCGCTGATAAGTGCCGGATCTGTCACATTGTCGTCGAGTTCAGTGATATTGACTCTGTCGCTATCAATTCTGATTGATTCTGTAAGGAAGTAAAGACCTCTGTAATCGCCGTTGATGACAACTTCTACGGGTTGCTGATCAGGAGTCCAAGGGAGTTCCATACGACGCCCGAGATTGAAGCCGGTGAAATTACGCATATATCCGAATTGATCATCTGCATGGGCAAGAATAGCGAAGTGCTTGCTCTTGGATAGACCCAGCATCGACTGCTTCTTGTCGAGTTTAAGCTTGAAAGGCTTTTTAGCGAAACCTCTTCTTGTCCAGTTGCCGCGTGCCTTGATCTGGAGAGGCAAAGGCTCATCCTTGCTTCCGATGGATTTTGCACCCTCTGCTTCCATCCATTCGCAACCATTAAGATCAAGCCAGTATTCACCGGTGAAATAATTCTTGTGAGCCAGATCTTTGGAAATTATCTCGTTATTCAGATTTCCATATTCATCGAATACATTGATATAAAGAATAGGAAGGGTACCCGAGCCGACAGAGGGAGTCGGCGGCTCGATAGGTTGCTGACCATTGACTACGAACTTGATTTCAGCCGTCGGCGAATCCTTGACGAAAGTAAATGTGATAGTGACATCCTTCAGGTTTTCTCCCTTAAAATTCGGTCCGTCAAAGATACCGGTTCTAATGGTTGATGCATTTATTGACGGATCTTCATTATGTTGAGATCCATAGTTGAGAGTCCAGTCATCATTGGAAATCTTAAATTGACCGTCAAGCTCATTGATATGGAATGAATAGTCATTCCCGTCGCGAGAAAACTCAAGATTGGTGGCATTCCAAGAGCCTCCCGCGAAATCACCACGCAGATAGAAAATAGGATATCCATCCGCATCGGTAGTAGCAGCATGTCCTTGAACAGGAGCTGTCAAAGCTCCGAATGTCAGTAATGCTGACGCTACGAAAGTAGAGATTTTCATTAGTTTGGTGAAAGATAAAGTTAGTGAAATTATTAGTTAAGCCGAGAGAAGAATCAGACTACCTTTCGTTATAGTCCTACTTCTCCTATCAAGCCAACGTAATTCTTATTGTAATATTATATCTCATCTACATATTTTCGTAATTAGACCGCATAATTTGGGGATGAATTTCGGATTATAGGCAATATATTTCGCAGAAAAGAATTAAGCGTGGATTTATGATTTTAATTTTTGGAAGTTGCAGGGATAATGAGTAATTTTGTGATTGAAAACAGTAGTGCAAAAGTTACTCGCCATGACAAATAAACCCAAGATCACGGTCATTGTTGCCGTCTACAATAATCCTCGCTGGCTTCATCTGATACTTGACTCTCTGCGTAATCAGCGATTAAGATCTCTTTCTTTGGATGATATAGAAGTAGTTGTGGCCGACGATGGTTCATCCCATGAGAATGTCAAGAGCCTTCGTAATTATATCAAAGCCCATCCGGAGTTGCACATTATTCATTCATGGCATGCTGACGAGGGATGGCGTAAGAATCTGGCACTCAATAATGCCTTAAGGTCATCTTCGGGAGAATACGTCATCTTCGTCGATGGAGATTGCATACCTCATCGAGACTTTGTAGAGGACCATTACAGAATGCGCAGACCGGGGTTTGTCATAGGAGGACGCAGACTCGAATCTGGTCAAAAGGTCACTGATATGATCGAGACTTGGGATAGCCTTCCTAAAAACTTCTTTTCCAAAATAAGATTCTGCATCCTGAAAAATTTCTTCTCTGACAAGACGGCCTCCGCAATCGGACAACTTCGTCGTTCAATCCGATTCCCATTTATATTCGGCAAGCCCGTCGGTATCAAATCCCAAGGATTTCTCGGCGCAAATTTCGCCATTCACAGAAGCGATCTTGAAAAGGTCAACGGTTTTGATGAACGCTACGTCGATCCCGGCACTGGAGAAGACACCGATCTTGATCTGAGGCTTGAGAATGCAGGCATCCTCCATCTTAAAGCAGCGCGTCACGCCCTGATGGTGCATCGCCATCATAAACGCCTTGATCTCTCCTCAAAACATAATGTTGAACTTTATCAGGAAGCAGTTAAGAACGGCACATCTTACGTTGCCACCGGGCTGTGCCGACAAAAATGTCAGTCCTGATTACTCCTTAAACTCAATAAAAGATCATTCAATGAAATTCGCACTCATATCCCCCGCAACTGAGATTATGCCGGATTATATAGATGGAGCTGTGGCTGAATTGATCCGTCGCGGACATCAGATTGAAGTCTTTCCTCATGCTCGCGGCCCTCGCTCCGGCACATTCGCGGCATCCGACCGCCAACGGCTCGATGACCTTGAAACAGCCGTCTTGGATCATTCTATTGACGTTATTCTGTGTGCTCGAGGAGGATACGGTTGCGTCCATCTTCTATCACCCGAACTTGAAGAGATGGTAAGAATGTATCCTAAATGGATGATAGGCTTCAGCGATGTCTCTGCGCTTCATGCTCTCTGGTTAAAAGCTGGAGTTCCATCCATTCATGCTTCAATGGCAAAACAATACAGTCTGGTAAATCCCTCTTTTCTCAGCATGACCGATCATCCGGAGAAAATTATGAATGAAATTGAAAACCTGACTGATATGGATAAGCATGATCTGGAATTTGCCACTATAACGACATTGAATATCATTGATTCCGACGTGACTCAGGAATTAAAATATGAATGGGCCGGGAATCCCCGAAATATTGCAGGGTTCGCAACCGGGAGGATAGTAGGAGGAAATCTTGCTGTACTCAATGGTCTTGCCGCAACTCCCTGGGATATATTGTCGCCTGAATATCTCAACGGAAAGATTCTCTTTCTTGAAGATGTCGGAGAAAAGATATATCAGGTAGAGCGTATGCTCAAACGTCTGCAATTGGCGGGGAGCCTGGACGCTGTAAATGCACTGATCTTCGGACAATTCACCGATTATCGTCCGGACAGGAATTTTGAGTCTATGGAGAATATGATATCCAGCCGGCTAAAAGAATGGGGTATCTTATGCCCTGTCGTTTTCAATGCTCCCATCGGGCATATCCATAATAATGTGCCGATTATTGAGGGTGCGGAATGTCGGCTTGATATATCGGCAGAGCGTACTATCATCGTTATGAAAAATGAAAAATATTAATCTGAACGCTGAATCAAAATATCAAAACAACATTATAGAGACAACAAGCGACCCCGATCTAAGATGGGCGGTCGCTTGTTGTCTCAAGGAGTTGTAATCAGGCTGCCTCAGCAGGGATAATGCGATAGATGAGCCAAGTCGCAGCGAAGGTCACTACTGCAGTCGCCATGACTATCCAGAAGAAGATTTCGTAGCCTCCGACGCTCTCGAAAAGCCAGCCCGCAGCCATGCCCGGGATCATCATTCCAAGAGCCATAAAGGCTGTGCAGAAGGCATAATGGGATGTCTGGCTCTCGCCTCTGCTGAAGTACATTAGATAGAGCATAAATGACGTAAACCCGAATCCGTAGCCGAATTGCTCGAATCCTATCAAAATTGAAATTAAAGTGAAACTATCTGGCAATGCGGCAGCCATGTAGCAATATACTCCGCATGGCAACGTCAGAGCAGCCGCCATAGGAAAGAGCCAACGTCGCAATCCTCCTTTTGAAATCAGGATACCACCCAGGATTCCTCCCGCTAATAAAGCTATGACTCCTACGGTCCCATTGACGAATCCTATCTCCGAAGTTGACAGTCCGAGTCCCCCTCCGGATACCGGATCCTTCAAAAAGGGCTGCACCATCTTTATACACAAAGCTTCCGGCAGACGATAGAGCAACATAAACGCGAGGGCAGCCCATATATATGGTTTCTTAAAAAAAGTGATAAACGTCACTATGAAGTCAGACGCAATATTCCGCGCGGTCACACCATTTACCGGCCGGTCGGATGCCGGGCGCGGGAGTGCCCAAAGATGGTAAAGAAAAATAAGCAGAAAGAAGAGGGAGAGTAAACCAAAAGTAATACTCCATGCCTTCGAGATGACACCTGTCGCAGTCTCGAGATACCCGGCCAACATCACAATACCTCCCTGTCCCAGAATGCTTGCTATCCGATAGAATGTCGATCTGACTCCGACATAGGCCGCCTGTCTCTTTTCATCGAGAGCAAGCATATAGAAGCCGTCGGCTGATATGTCATGAGTAGCGGAAGCAAATGCCATAATCCAGAATATAACCAGGGTTATGGAAAAGAAAAATGATGTAGGAAGTGAGAATGCGATCCCACCCATTGTCAAAGCTATAATAAGTTGCATCCCCAATATCCACCATCTTTTTGTCTTCATCAGATCCACAAAAGGACTCCAGAACGGTTTAATGACCCAAGGAAGATAAAGCCATCCGGTATAGAAAGCCATTTCAGACTTGGAGATACCGAGATTTGTATAGAGAAGTACCGTAAGGGTATTTACAGCAAAATAGGGTAGACCTTCAGCTATATAAAGAGTGGGAATCCATGCCCACGGAGAGCGTCGGCCTCCGCCTTTATCAAGATTTTTCATGTGTCAGTCTTTATTAGATAGCGCCGTCTCCGCAAATATCTGTTTAATATCTTGCGTTGATATACGGTCAAAGTCATCCTTTCGTGGAAGGACTATTATTCCCGCCATATCTATGGCTCCCGGGCTTACCATCAGATCAGGATAACACGACGGACGATGAGCGCAGCGCAATACAACCGCAATCCTTAGCAGACCATCCTTTCCAATCCAGAAGTAAGCGTTGACAAGATCAGCATCAGGCTTACCGGATGTCTTATCGATACCTTTCAACTCAGTCATCTTCTTCAGATTCATCATTCCCTCATGATCGGGAGTAATAATCGCATATTCAACTGAATATGGCCATAAACCGGGATCTCCTCCATCCTCGAGATAATTCATCAGAGGAAGTTCAGAAGTCATGACGGCCTGACAATGCAGATGATCCGGAGCCGAGGCCCCCGCTTTAGCCCCGTTATAGAATATTGTCATTCCGGGCAGTCTCTCAGCCATTCCGGCCATATCGAGCGGTATAGATTCCTGAGGTCGATGGTCGGTAGAGGCGATTGTGAAGTGTAGGGGTAGTATTGGATAAGGATTAATCAGAAACTCCCAACCGGGCAGAATTTCTTCCGACAGTTGCTCTTTTGGCCGGTTGGCTGCGCATAAGAAACAAGGCCTGGCGGCAATCGAGGCTTTATCAATTTTCGCTCCGGTTGAGATTGCGCGTGAAGGATTGCATTGGAATGCTCCGTGAAGAGGGCCCAGCCTGAACTGCCGCCTTTCAGTCAGACCAAGTTTTTCATAGTTTTCCCGTGCGAGAGGCCATTGCCCGAGTTGTTGATCGCGCAGTTCCATCAATCTATTTATCATGGTCAGGATTCAGTTTAGTCAGTTTAAAATAAATATATGAAAGACCGAATCTGACAAAAGAAGGAAAATCAGATCCGGTCTCATATTATTCTTTAAAGGTTTTCATCATTATCGGGCAGCACATCTTCCTCCACCTCATCAGAAGCTGCATGCTCGCGATTATACCGCACTCTGGCTATGAGTTCGTTGGTGCGCAGAAAATCTTTATAAGCATTATGCTGATTGACTTTCTCTATGGGGAGTGCGGCATCAGAATTGCCTTCCCAACGGCGGCAATAATACAATCCGTCGAATATACGTGCAATCTTATAATTTCGGCTCAATCGGAGGCACATCGCATAATCCTCACCATAGCTGACATTTGGGAAAAGTATCTGGCGCGCTACTTCCGTGTAGAAAGCTCTCGGGGCTCCGAATCCGTTGATACGTAGAGCGTTATTAGGACCATTGGAATCAGTCCATTCGCGATGGTCGATCAGACCCGGCGGGATAGGCCTGAGATTGAAATCAGTCATAAAATAGCTTCCTATTACAGCGGCTGCTCCGGTGGCATGAAATTCATCTACTATAATCTGAAGAGTATTCTCGGATGAGTAAATGTCATCTGAATCAAGTTGTACGGCAAATCTGCCGCAATACTCTGAAAGAATAGCTTCATTCCAGCACCCCCCGATTCCCAGACCTTCCGTGCCATCAAGCTGAATGAGTTTGAGACGCGGATCATTGATAGAAGTCAAGAGTTCACGGGTTCCGTCGGTAGAGGCGTTGTCAACTACTATGACATTATAGTTAAAATCTGCAGATTGAGAAAGTGCCGACTTCACTGCATCCCCGATTGTCTTCACTCTGTTGCGCACCGGGATGATCACAGAAGCTTCAATTCCGTTGGCCGGTGAATCCATTGACATGTAGTCAAACGTCTCAGGTGAAGAGCTGACAAGACCGTCAATTTCGAAGAGATGCTGATAAAGGATCTCCTCCATTTCCGCCTGATAATGGATATTTCGGGGATCAACGTAGTCATGCTGTTTCTCACCGCTCTTGCGATAGTCAGCACGCTCCATTGAATATAGATATTCCGGCACCATCTGAAAAAACCGCCCTTGACTCAGACGCAGCCGAAGGGAATACCATCCTCCGTCCGACCATTCCGATTCATCACTTTCGAAGTCCTCGGTAGCAGAAAGCACGTCGGCTGAATTAAGCATTACGAGTCCTCCGAAATCAAAGTCATCCCGCACTGAGCCGGGAGTATATTGAATCAGAGGGTGATCAAGTAGAGAGCCGTCGGAATTGACCTCGCGAAACCACGCATAGACCATCGACACGTCGGTATCCTCGCCGACCTGGCGCATTCTGCGTATCGCATGAGGTTGCAGTTTGATTTCCCTATCAGTCAGACTGACGAGAATATACTGCTCCAGCGGACTGTGAAATATTTCTTCTCGAAGGGCTTCTATATTTTTGAAACGATGGATTTTCATTGTTGATTTTTAGTTCTTGAAGTTGGATTATTGGGCGAAGAGAGTTGAAAGGACGGTCTTACGATCGTCTGCATTTTTAAGCGTTTCGACAGGGATGGAATAATAAGTGACCACTCCCTTGCCGACCTGCGTCTTTACGCCTGCCGCAGCATTTGAGTCAGTGAACGTGGCGAGAACCTTACCCTGATCGGTAGCCGGCATCAGAGCATCCGGTTTTTCCACAATATAATGATCTGAGTTGACAGTGTTGGAGTACGCCATAGTCTTACGTCCGTGAGAGGCTGCCAGTTCTATTTTACCCGATCGGGTGCGCGACGCTTCTTCGTCGAGTCGGACTCCGAGAATATTCTCGGCAAATTCCTTGCTCTGCTCATTGCTTCTTGAATCAAACAGATCCGAGATTGCAAACGAGCCACTGACAAGAAGTCTTCCTCCTTTCTTGACATAACCGGCAAGAGCTTTTTGCAGACTTGCGGGGATGGCCTCATAGCGAACGCCGCTCGTGCCTCGACCTACCGTGGTCCGCTTCTGCTTGCGCAGAATAAGAT
>JAIDYR010000096.1 GCA_029057985.1 Muribaculaceae bacterium
GCTAAAATATGGGCGTTTTATCGTTGATATTCGATCAAAATGAAATTTTAACAGTTCTTAGTAAACGGGCTCTTAATTGATTTCTACAATTGTTGGGTGGATTCCGAGATCGTGAAACAAGGCCATCTCATTCGGAGTTAAGCGATAGTCTGAAGCATGACAGTCATTTGATGGCATGATACCACTCTGAATTAAATAATGCTCCAGAATTCTCTCCGGAGTGGTGCTGTACCTGAAGGCTACATACCTTACGGCTTCCATTTCACAGAATTCTTTTGGCAATATGATTTTTGCTTTCATGTCACTGATTTTATTCATGTTGCAAAATTAGATAATGGTAAGATGGATTACGTGACAAATTTTCCCGAGGTCTAACCATTTTCTTAACCATCATCTTTGCTATAGGATATTCGGATATATTTTGTAACTTTGCAGGTGTAAACCATATATTCAGCCACTCCCATATGAGTAAGATTCTTACAGTAAGCAAGCCTTCCGATTATAGTTCATTTATAGGTCAGACGGATTCCCACGAATTGATCAGTGTCATCAATTATAGTGAGTTGTCTCCTGTGCCCTATAGCCTAAATCGCTATGAGGTCTATGGGCTGTTTCTTCAGGGTGGGGATGAAAGTATAGATCTAAAATACGGAACCGGGAAATATGACTATGCTGACGGCACATTGATATGTGTGGCGCCCGGTCAGATAGGGGGGAAGGAAGATGATGGCACTCTTGTGAATCTTAGCGGTTGGGCTCTATTGTTTCATCCGGATATCTTGCAGGGAACAGGGCTTGAAAAAGATATAAAGAACTTTACTTTTTTCGATTACCGCATAAACGAAGCGTTGCACATGTCGGAGGAGGAGCGTGATATTATGATCAGACTTTTCAGGCAGATAAGGACTGAACTGAAATTTCCGGCTGATACAATGCAAAATAGGATTATCGTAGGATTCATAAATCTCCTGTTACGTTATGCCCAGAGATTTTATAATCGTCAGTTTGTCTCAAGAACCATTATCAACAATGATATTCTAACCCGGTTTGAAAAACTGCTAAAGGATTATTTTGAGGAAGAACGGCAGTTGAAATATGGCGTGCTGACGGTGCAATACTGCTCGGAGCAGTTAAATATGTCACCATCCTATCTAAGTGATGTAATAAAGAAGGCTACCGGTGATACTGCCAACCATCATATCAAGCAATATATGATGCAACTCGCAAAGAATAGACTCGTATCAGGAATGAGCTCTTCCGAGGTCGCATATTCGTTAGGTTTTGACTATCCGCAGCATTTCTCTCGCAGCTTTAAAAAAATTACAGGAGAGACGCCATCGGAATACCGCGATCGACGCGCGATAGAATAAGACTACGCTTTGATAATATAATAATGTCCGGACAAATCGCCGGACATGAAAGTTGATAATTAAACTTAGTTTTAAAACGTGGTCTTAGAGCCTGTTTACTAAGAACTGTTAAAATATCATTTTGATAGAATATCAACGATAAAACGCCCATATTTT
>JAIDYR010000097.1 GCA_029057985.1 Muribaculaceae bacterium
GGGCGATTAGCTCAGCTGGTTTAGAGCGTCTGCCTTACAAGCAGAGGGTCTGCGGTTCGAATCCGTAATCGCCCACGAAAAAGGACTTGTCAATCTGGCAAGTCCTTTTTCGTGTGTATTTATGTGTATTTATATGTCACGTGTATAGCCCGCGCTACGCGGGGCGTGGGTTGGTGGGTGGTTTGTTGTACCCGCACCGTTATGGCCGCTATGCGCCCATAACGATACGGGTATTATGATATCGTTATATGGATATGCCCCGCGTAGCGCGGGCTATACTCCCGGCTTTTGATTATATCGATTTATACGCTAGATTTTTGCGGATTTCGGATAAATATTTGATGAAACAGATATTTTTATTTATCTTTGTGAATGTTAAGCGAAAAAAAGACAATATGCCAAACTCCGAATCTATATATATCAATCCCCTGACTGACTTTGGCTTTAAATTTCTATTCGGCAAACACGCCGATAAGGAATTTATCCTTTCCTTCCTGAATTCTCTTATCAATGGTCCTTCTCCGATTACGGATGTGACTTTTATAGATAAGGAAAAGAAAGGGGAGGCTAAGGATGACAGGGCTCTAATTTACGATTTACATTGTGAATTGGCAGACAAGACCAAGATTATCGTTGAGATGCAGAACCGTTATCAGTCTTATTTCGATGACCGGGCAATCTATTATCTCGCCGCCGATATATATTCCCAAGGAGAAAAGGGTGATAGCTGGAATTATAAACTGACTCCGGTCTACGGAGTGTTTCTGATGAATTTCGATTGGAAGGATTCAAAAGATCAACATCTCAGGGAAGATATATGTTTATATAACATGCAGTCGCAGCGTATTTTCTCCGACAAGATGCGCATGACTTTCCTCAAGATTCCGATGATGGAGAAGGATGCGGAGGAATGTCAGACCACACTCGAACGATGGTTGTACTTACTAAAAAACATGGAGACTATGGAATCTATACCGAGAACATTTATGCAGGATCCGGTCTTCCGGAGATTAGGAGATGTGGCCAGATACGGTGCCCTTTCCGACAAGGAGAAGAAGGCTTACAAGGAATCGCTGAAAATATACAGAGATAATTATGCCATAATGGAGACGGAAAGAACCGAAGGGAGAGCCGAAGGCTTAGCCGAGGGTCTTGCTGAAGGCAGAGCCGAGGGACTTGCTGAAGGTCTTGCTAAAGGCAGAACCGAGGGTAAGCTGCATATAGCCCGGGCTATGCTTGCTGACGGGATGAATCCGGATATGATATCTAAATATACAGGTCTTTCTTTAGCAGAAATATCCAATTTGTAATACCAAATAGTTAATCGCTACGAATTTTTCGGCGATCTTTTTGAGCGCAAGCCCAAAAAGATCGCCGATGCGTGTATAAATAAAGGAAATGTTCTGTATAGCCCGCGCTACGCAGGGCATCGATTAGGTCGGGAGTTAGCGCACGAGGCTAAGGGTGTACATTGCCGGATTGATTGCAGGTTGCAATGCGTCGTCGACCATTACAAGAGTGCTGTCAGAAGCGACTTCGAAATTAAGTGTCGCTACCGCCTGAGGATTTGAATCCTTGGCATCTTTGACCAGTTTGATATATTTCTTACCACCCTGTTCTACTATCGAGAAGTCACCTTCCGAACGATAACTGATGTTGTCGCGGATGCCGTTGACATTCGTCGTGTCCGCTTCCAGATAAGTTTCTACCAGATCATAGTCCCCTTCCATATTGGCATGGTCGTCATCATAATCCAGTTTCAGAGTATAGCGAATGCCGGGGCCGTCGGCAGAGGGTACTACACCGGTGAAAGTCTGGTCAGGCTTATCTGCCTTGCATGCGCCACCGGGGCATTTATCACCACATGCGCTCAGACTGAGGAGAGCGGCACCTACAGCCGCCAGAATCATTGTCTTTTTCATAATAAATAAGTTATAATTTCGCAAAAGAGCGGGAGGCCCGGACATCGGGTCTCCATCACTATAACACGTCGGAATGAATTATGGTTTTTAACTAAATGATTTAGCCCTCGTTTTATCAACCTTTCATAGTCGGCAGACTCTTAATTATGGAGGAGTTAATTATGAAGTCGCCGCATGGCTTCCGAGGCATCGCGGATGTCGGCTTTGGAAGCCTCTTCGAGCCAGAACGCGGCTGACGCGTATTCCTCCGGGTCATCGGGAAGAAGATAATCGGAAAGAGCGTCAGGAAAAATCTCCAGCATCTCCCCTATGACGAAGGCTGCCGACGGATTCCCCAGGCGCGCCGCATCAAGGTAATAGCTGATAGTCTTTCCATAATCATACTCCACTCCCCGGCCTCTCGAATATGCATCTCCAATCAATGCTTTAGCCTGAGCGCGTAATTCCGGAGTCAATCCGCATTGTCCCAACTCAAGCGAATCCGCTACTTCACGGAAGAATTTCAACCCTACGGAGGGTGCCGTGCGGTTGAAATAGTAGAGGCCTTCCCTTATCTTGGCCGCCGCATTGAGAGTGTCGGTCTGCGAGTAGGTCATATCGTATAGCTTATAGGCTGCGTCCGTCAGGCCGTTGTCAAATGCCAGGCGATATAGTGAAGAGGCTTTAAGCGAATCCCGGTCTACACCCTTGCCGTCCCTGTAGAGGTCGCCGAGCATCGACTGCGCCGAAGTTATACCCTTATCGGCGGCGCGGGTGAGCCAATAAGCGGCTTTCGACTCGTCATGCTCAATGTCATCTCCATGGAGCAGGAGATACCCTATATTGCTCAGTGCCTTCGGATCGTCGGCTTCGGCAGCTTTTTCGATCCATTGCATTCCCTTGCGGGCATCTTTCTCAATCCCCTCCCCTCTGATAAGTTTAAATCCCAGGAGATTGGCGGCCGGAGCGTAACCTGCTTCAGCGGCCAGAGTCAGAAGTTGCAGACTGCGCACGCTGTCGCGAGGGATGGAATCATACCCCATCTCATGGAGCGAAGAGAGTTGATAGAGCGCCTCCGGGTCACCGTCCTCCGCGCGCTCTGCAACCCGGCGCACAGCCTCCCTGCGCCGCTGCAGTTCAGCCGGCGATTGAGCCAAAGCCCAGACCGCCATCCAAAGAATGAGTATTACATTAAGGATTCTCATAGCTTAGGAGTCAAGGTGACGAGCGGCACGAGCATTTCCTGGAGCGAGATGCCACCGTGCTGGAAGGTGCCGGTATAATATTGTACGTAATAGTTATAGTTGTTGGGATAGGAAAAGAAATCCTCGTTCAGAGCGTAGATATAAGTGCTTGAGATATTCGGAGCCGGAAGTCCGAAGCGTTTCGGATCCTTCATCTCATAGACTTGCTTCGGATTATAATTAAGATTCTTGCCTACCTTATAGCGGAGATTGGTATTGGTATTGCGGTCGCCTACTACCTTTATCGGATTATCGACGCGGATTGTGCCGTGGTCAGTGGTGAGGATTACTTTATAGCCCTCCTCGGCAAGTTTGCGGAAGATATCTACCGACGACGAATGGCGGAACCATGATTCGGTCAGCGAACGATAGGCGGCATCCGAATTTGCCAATTCACGGATCATCTTTGACTCCGTACGCGCATGGGAGAGCATATCGATGAAGTTCATCACCAGGACGTGCAGTTTGGTGTCCTTCATCTTATTGATCTGGCGTATGAATTTCTCACCGCCCTGCGAGTCGTTGATCTTCGTATAAGTAAATTTATCCTTGCGGCGGAAACGCTCGATCTGGGTGCGTATCAGTTCCTCCTCATGGATATTCAGTCCTTCATCCTCATCCTCCTCGACCCATAAGTCAGGATACATGGAGGCTATCTGCAGCGGCATCAGGCCCGCGAAGATCGCGTTGCGGGCATATTGGGTCGAGGTCGGCAGAATGGTCGTATACAGATTCTCCTCCACGTTGAAAAATTCCGAGATAAGAGGCTGCACCACTCTCCATTGGTCAAGCCTGAAATTATCTATAAGGATAAAGCATACTTTCTCTCCGGCATCCAGCAGCGGGAAGACAGCTTTGCGGAAGACTTCATGGCTCATAAGCGGCCGGGAATCGGAATTGACCCAATTCTCATAGTTGCGCTTTACGAATTTACAGAAATTGGCGTTGGCGTCGCGCTTCTGGAGCAGCAGCATCTCATCCATGGCCGAATCGGACTCCGCGAGTTTTATTTCCCAATAGACGAGCTGACGGTATACCTCCATCCATTCCTCTATCGAATCAGCCATATTTATGAATCCCGAGATGCGCTGAAACTCCTGCTGATAGCCCGACGAAGCTTCGCGCGCCACGAGTTCCATGCTGTGAAGGTTCTTCTTCAGCGAGAGCAGGATCTGGTTGGGATTGACCGGTTTTATGAGATAGTCGGCAATCTGGTTGCCAATCGCCTGATTCATGATATTCTCCTCTTCGCTCTTGGTGATCATGATGACCGGCAGGTCGGGATGTTCGCGGTTGATGCGGGTCAGAGTTTCCAGACCTGAGAGGCCCGGCATGTTTTCGTCAAGGAGGATAAGGGAATAGGGCGTCTGCTGGAGCGCTTCCAGAGCGTCCAGTCCATTGCTGACAGTGTCTACCTCATAGCCTTTGGCCTTGAGGAATAGTATATGCGGCTTCAGGAGGTCGATCTCATCGTCGGCCCAGAGGATTCGATTCATTTTTATTCGCAATTAATTAAAGCGCAACGACTCTGCGCAATTATAAATCAGGAGATTCTTCAGCTTCTGACTCTTCGCTTTCCGATTCCGGAGATTCTTCTCCGGCGCCTTCGGGGAGGGGCTCGAGGGGGAGGGATTCGCCGATGACTTCCTCTTCTTTGGCTTCGACTTCACTCTGCTCCTCGAAGCGGAAGTATTCTTCAAACGAACGTCCTTCGCGGAGAAGAAGTTCGAAGTTGGGCTTCGATATAATTATCGGTCTCACTCCCTCGGGGAGCGTGAAGCCGTTGCGGGCCATCACTTCGCGATAGTGCTCGAGATCGCGCATGTTATTGAATCCCTTTATGACGAGGAGTCCGACATTGCCGAAACTCATCGGTTCGAGATCGAAGTCCTTGACTACGAAAGAGGAGAAATTGAATCGTGCCACATCATAGAGCAACTGATTGGCACTGATGGAATCTCTCGGGAAAGCGAGCACGAAATATTGCGGAGAGTTCGGATCGCGTTCGAAGGCGGCCGGTCCGGTCGGTGCGTCGCCGCCTCCCTCGCCGCTGTCGCCGCCGTAGAGGCGCGTATCCCAGAGCATACCGCGGGTATTCTCCATTCCTGCATGAGGCACCCGGCCCTCGCGCAGACCCTTCACTATGGCTCCGGCCATAGGGGTCATATCCGTGTCGGGCCATTTCTGCAGGAGATATTCCAGGCGCTCCCTGAATTTCTCGTTGTTGCCCTGAGTCATGTAGGACAATGCGTCGATGAAGACGAATTTAGGAAGGATCGACGACAGCGGATAATCCTTCTCCATCTTTTGGGTCAGGGCATGCACCCGGTCGTTTTTATTGGAGAGATAGGCCTGATATGCCTCCTCATACATCTCCTCCTGCCTTGCGTGCATCTCGCGCAGATTCATGAAATAATCCGGGTCAAGCATTGCTTTGCCGTAAGGTGAATCCGGGAAATCCGTGATTATCTTCTGACGCCACTTCTCAGCCGCCGCGCGGTTGTTTTCGCGCACATCCATCAGATAGAGATTATAATAGGCGTCCAGACGATATGTATTGTCGGGATATCGGGAGTCGAGCTGATCGAATTCCTTGCGGGCAGCGGGATAATCCTCAAGTTTATCCTTGAGAATGATTCCCATATTGTAGAGTCCTTCCTGAATGATATCGTTGGAATTCTTTATCTCCTCCTCGGTCTTCGGGATATCCTTCAGATAATATTCAGGATAATGGGGATCCGACTGCCGCTTCATCATATCAGCGTCCTGCGGGTTGTCGGTCGTCGCCTGACCTTCCTGACCCTCGGGAGATTCAGAATCTCCATCGCGTTCAGCCTCATCTTCGTCGGGATCAAGGGAGAACGACGACTTATTGCGACGGCGCCAGTCATCTTCAAGTTTACGCGCACCCCATTTGCGCTGGAACTCCGTCTTGCCGGCGTTCTTCACCATCGTATTATAGAAGTACCAGGAATTATCGCCGCCCGACATCGTCGGGGCCGACGGCCCGTTCTTGTCGATCAGGGAGTTCTCGTCGCGGTTGGCCATCATCTCTTCTCGCGCAGCTTCCGCAGCGGCCTCCTTCTCGCGCTTCTTGAGTTCGGCTACGAGTCGCTCCGCCACTTTCATCTGATCCTCCTCGGAGAGTTTCGACAGATCCAGCAGTGAATCCTGAAGCTGGACATTGCCGGCGTAGACTCCCAGTTCATCAAGCACGTCGCTGCGGCGTTTGATAGTCTCATAGTCGGGATAGTTCTTCGGCAGTTGCGGCACCGCCTCCGAATAGCAAGGCTGCGCTTTGACGTAATCCTGCTCCTGAAAATAGATATTACCCAGAGCTAATTGGGCGAGGGCCTTATCGATACCGTTACGGGTGGATTTCTCCACGGCGAGGATATAATTCTTCTTAGCCTCCGCCGTGTCGCGGCGTGAGAGATAGAGATTGCCTATGGCGTAATATATCTGGTCGAGAAATTCGCGGTTGCGTTCATATCGGGTCATGGCGCGCAGCGCCCTGACCTCCGAGGAGATGTTGCTCCCCGTGAATACTTCCGACTGCTTGATGCGGGCATTGAATTTGGTGCGGTAATTTGTCGATACTCCGCTTCCCGCCTTCTTGAAGGCTTCGTAGGCGAGCTGCTTCTTCTGCAACTGCGAATATACCTGGCCAAGGAGGAAGTATAGACGGTTTTTCTGGCTCCCCTTCGCCGACTTGGCGGCTGCCGAAAGGAAGGGCACGGCGCGGTCGTATTGCTCCGTACGCACCAGATAATCCGCTTCCACGAGATTATAGAGATTTCGGAGATTGGAGTTGGTAAGTTGTTTTTCCTTTACCTGATGAAGCACATTCTCAGCCTCATAATCCCAGTCCAGAGCGCAATATGACCTTGCCTGCCAGAGGCGTGCCTCCGTGACGGTCTCCGGAAGCCATGTGAAATGCTTCGTGATATAGAAGAAAGTGGAGGCTGCCCCCAGGAAATCCCCGTTGAGATATTGCGCTTTACCCATCATCATCCATGCGTTATGGATGAAAGGGTTAAACTCGTCGCGGGCGCGGAAAGCCTTCTCCTTCTCGGAAGAATTTTTCTTCGGCGGTTTTTTCTTGATGCTGTGAAGCTGGATAGCCTTCTGCATCTTTTCGATGGTGCGCTTGAAATCGCCCGAAGGCTGAGGCATCTTATTGTCGGCGCGTGCATCCGCGGGATGGGTCAGGACGAAGCGCGTATAGTCATCCTCATAGGCGTTTTCCATCGCCTTGAGGGTCTCTTTATAATGCTCATCGCCGTTATAGTAGACGTTATAGCGCGTAGTGAAAGCCTGCCACTGACGCGACATTGCCGTATTCTTCTTCGTCGAACATGCAGCGAGTCCCGTCATCACCGCTATAGCTATAAGCAGAGCCGCCACACATCCCGATCCTGACATGCGGCGTCCGCGACTGCGGCGCTTCAATAGCTTAAATATAGGATTTCGTCTTCTCATGTTCTAAAAAAGAGACTTCGATTAGAGCCAGTTTACTAAAGAATGTTAACGAGAAAATGTACAGATTTTGAGGTAGTTTCGATTTTTGAAGAGGGAGCGATGCGGGCATCGTGACCGATGAAAAGATCGAAACTAGCCAAAATATGGGCGTTTTATCGTTGATATTCGATCAAAATGAAATTTTAACAGTTCTTAGTAACCGGGCTCTTAATTCGACTGAAACTCCTATCAGAAGGAGACTTCGATGCCGGCCCGGCGGATTTTGTCGGCTATTACGGCCAATTCCTCTTTGCTTACTTTTTCGAGTCGTTCTTCCGGTGTGGAGCGGTCGATCGAATAGATCATCACGCTCTTGGGGCGGATCTCCTTATAGGCTGCGATAAGGGCATCGATCTCCTCCGGAGTGGTGTTGTCGATGCGTTTTCCGTCGTGTTCGCCGCGCAGAAACATTGTCTGAATGATTCCCTCGCCTGCGAATTGCTTCAGCGCGGGGATAAGCCGCCCGATGGAGAAGGACTTCTCCGTCGGGTTATCGATCAGGCGCATTGTCGGATCGATGGCCGAATCGAGTTTAAGGATATTATTATCTACCAGCCTCAGGGCTGCCGCCACATCGGGATTGAAAATTCGCGTCGAGTTAGTCAGCACGGAGGTCTTGGCCTCCGGGAAATACTCATCGCGCAGACGGTTGACGATCTCTACCACCTCGCGGAAACGCGGGTGCAGGGTCGGTTCGCCATTGCCCGAGAACGTTATTACGTCAAGCGTCTCCCCCTTCGCCTTCATATCCTTGAGTTTGGCTTCCAGGTCATGTTCGAGGCGTTGCAGGGAAGGAAGGCCGGTGGTGCCGGTTCCCTGGGCATTATATCCCGCCTCGCAATAGACGCAGTCGAAGGTGCATACCTTTCCGTCATCCGGAAGGAGATTAATTCCCAACGATGTCCCGAGACGTCGGCTGTGAATCGGTCCGAAGACAGTAGAATGAAACAGTACAGTTTGATCTTTAGCCATCATCAGGGCGCGAAGCGCCGGTTAATAATTAAAAGTTAAGGGGCTTCGCTCGTCATTCCACGAGGCCTTTATCTTTCATCAGATTAATGATATATTCGGCGTCTTCGCGTGCCTGAGCATCGTCGATACCGTATTTATCCACGAGCAGGCGAGCGGCATCCTCAATCTCAAACTCCTTATGCAGAAGGTTTTCCCAGAGCATGCTTGCCGAAGAGTTGAGGGTGATCATCTTGCCGAAAGTATCGGCATTGTTACCCTCGGCCAATACTACGTTCTGTCCCATGATAGACCGCAGAGAGAACCCTTTCTTTATCTTCATTCTTTATTGATTTAATCAAGATTCATATAAATTACAACGTAGTGATAAGTGATATAATTGCGCGGCGGTGACAAATTACTTCGCTTTTGTGCAAAAGCGAAGTAATTTAGTTAATAGTTAATAATTAATAGTTAATAGTTTCAGCTACATTCATTCATATCGAGCGCCCGAATTAATACGATGCCCGCGCATTAATATCGAAGGCCCCGCGTAGCGCGGGCTATACACGCGGCGTAATCGCGACGTCCTAAATGCTTGTCACTTATTACTTCGCATTGCGCCCTTCAGGGCGCAATGCGCCGCGTCGCTGTCGGGGCGGCAGTACATGTCGTAGCAGCTTACGGTCTTCACCAGGCGCTCGATTGCCAGATGGCGCATCTCGCGCTGCCGGTCGTTGAAGACCGGCAGATAGAACATCGAGGCGGTCAGCGATGCATAGGCCTTCAGCGGATTCTCGATCGGTCGCAATTCATTATAGTCCGCCCGGCGGATCCGCAGAAATCCCCCTATCGGAGCCGACTCATTCCGATAGCAATCCGTCTTCCCGCTCCACGGACTGCCATAGACCATCGCCACTCCATCCTCCGAAACCCTAATCAAAGGATTATCATCATTAAGCAATTGCGCACCGAGTACGTTCTCCGTCCACATCCGCGCATGCGTACTCTTCCCCGTGCCGCTCTTCCCCTGGAATAGAAAGGCTCGGCCGCGATATGTGACCGTCGACGCGTGGATCATCAGCGTGCCGTTAACGGCCGTAGCCATGACGTAAGCCACCATAATGGCGTGCGACAGGAAATAGGGATCATCCTCATCCTTCGGGTTGAGGATGACATGTGCCCGATCGAGAGTCGAGGGCATCGTCAGGCGCAGGCGGACACGCGAATCCTTAATGTGGCGGAAATCCATGACCAGACAGCCGTCGGGCAGCCGTCCGGCCGTCCCTTCTACCAGCCCGATCTCGTTATGCTTCGGTTCGTAGATTTTTTCGTCGGTGTAGACGGGGATTATCCCGGTAGTGACGTCGATCTCTAATGAGGGTGCCTCGCTCCCCTCCTCCTCAGCCTCGAAAGGCCTGAAGCGAGGTTGCAGGCGTTGCCATGCCTCAAGTTGATCATCGATGTCAATGCAGAAAGTATTGCCTGCGATAGTATATAGTTTGCTCATGTTGAGTTCGGGGTTATTCGGGTTATGTCGGCACGGGCGCCGCCGACCAAGCGACAAATTATCTTTGGGGAATTATTAATCTATAATCTATGTTTTTTTGATCTGTCATCCTTGATCGTTAATCGGCTCAGGAATCCGCGGAGGCGGTAGTAGATTCGGCGGAGCGGGCGGGTGGCTTCGAGCAGGTGCAGATAGCGCCGATAGGCGGGGTCTTCGACCGTAAACTTTCGCTTCCCGATGGCGTGCCAGGGTCGGTAAGCTCCGAGTCTATGCACCTCCGTCACCCTGCCGATGATCTGTTCCCTTGCGATCGTCTCGCAATGCAGATTGTTGTCGCCCTGCATTACGTATTCCTTCCGGCCCTCTTCCCCATGGCGGATCTCTACCAACCGATGCACGATCTTCTTGCTGCTCCCACCGGCGGTGTCGGCCGTCGGTAGCTCAAACATCAGTATATCGCCTACGGTCGGCTCCCTCTCCAAAGCTACGACCACGACGCAATGTCGCCCCCCCCAGATCAAAGGACGCATGCTTCGTCCCGAAGTCTTCGAGATGGCGAAACCATTGCGGGCGATAATCTCACGCTGCGAATCCACCGAATCCAACTTTGTCGTCATAGCTTATAAATAAAAAACGCTGGCTATAATAGTCAGCGTGTATATTTTTTCTTTTGAGGTTGGATAGATGATTAGTCGAGTTCGCCATCACCATCGCCTCCATCACCAGGTTTACCGGCACCGGTTGTATCATCAAGGAAAGAGCCTTCGAGGAGGAGCTCCAATTCTTCGAGGTCGGGTTTTTCGTAGAACATATTGTGTATTTTTTAGAGTTAATTATTCAATGATTGGATTGGTAATGTGGCCGACTGGCAGAAGCCAATCAGCATTTCAAATGCAAAATTACTCAAAATTTCTGATATAACAAAAAGTTTTAACGAAAAGTTGTTGACATCAATGGTGATGCAAGCATTCATAGTGTTGACCCCGCATCAATATCGCATGCCCCGCATTAACATCGTTGCCTCCGCCCCAATATCGTATGCCCCGCATCGCGGGGCTATGCGTTAGGCCCGTATCGTTATGGGCGCGTAGCGGCCATAACGGTGCGGGTACGGCTATCACCACCCACCGATGCACGCCCCGCGTAGCGCGGGCTATACCTCCCGATATGATACCCTATTGCCATGAATCCGCCGCGTGTATAGCCCGCGCTACGCGGGGCGTGCGTCCTATCTCCGGATTATTGTACCCGCACCGACATGGCCGCTATGCGTCCATGCCGATACGGGCCTATCGCATTGCCCGCGCTACGCGGGGCGTGCGTCGTTATTTGCATATTATTATACCCGCACCGCCGCTCGCGATGCGGGGATTTATTCGGGACTATGGCTTAATTATCGGTATTGTCATCAACTAAAAACAATAAAGGGATGCGCTTAGCGCATCCCTTTATTGTTTATCCATCGTGGTTATTACTTAACCATTACTTTCTTACCGTTGACGATGTAGATGCCCTTGACTACGTTGACTGTAGTAGTGCCTTCCTGTACGTCAGCGATTGCTGCGAGTTTGCCGTCGAAGCTGTAGATAGCAACTTCGCCATAGTTAGCGTCAGCAGTGAAGATAATTTCACCCTGGCCGCCTGCGATGTTCAGACCGTTGACAGCCTCTTCGATACCCTCAACGCCTGTAACTGTGTCGTCGATTACGTTGCCGTATTCGTCACGCAGACTGATGCGACGCGGAGCTTTGTTGATGTCGGAAAGGGGGTCGGTACTGTAGATTACCATACGGAACGGAGTGATCTTCGTAGTAGTGGAGATGTTCTTGAATTCTCCGCTGAAGAGACCGTAGATACGGTTGTTGTTGCTTTCGCCACGGATCTCACCCGGATATACGGATTTGAATATGCCATAACTCTTACTGGGATGTTCTTCCGATCCTTCGTCAATTACTTTCTGATCATAAGGAGTAGCTGCGATCGTAACCTCGTCGAAAGGTGCGAAAGTGAAGGCAGCCTTGGCATTCAGAAGGAGCGGTGTATTTGCGGGGATGATGTTTTCAGTTTTAGTAAACCAGATCTGCTTATCATCCTCGGTGTCGTAAGTCGCAAGGTGATTGATGTTGTTGTCCATGTTTGCTTGCAAAGCGAACGGCAGACAGCTTGCATTCTTACCGGCCTTAAACTGACGATCGTATACTAAAGTTTTAGCTTTGATTTCTTTGGGAGCATAAAACTGTTTCTTATCGGAGATATAGACGTAATCACATTTGTTGCCGTCATAGATGAGGTTGGGGATGTTCAAAGCTTTGGCATCAGATGTAACCGATTCTATGAACATATTTTCCATCTCTTCGGGGAGATTTGCACCCTTGAAGCGATAGTTGTCAGCATTGTCCTTATATACTACAGCATATTTCTGTGAAGTGCCGGTCGGACCTTCATAGATAGTGATATTGTAGACCTGGGATTCGGTTGTCCAGCCTACCAACTTGTTGTTGTCGAAATCAACGCCGAAATCTTCGCGCACCTCGAAGCCAAGTGCGCCGAGATCAGAATAGGTGGTAGATACGCCTTCGCTGTTGAAGTAGCGGCCGGGTTGAGTACCGTTAGCCTTATTCCACCATACGACGTTATTGGCAGTGGCACCGTTACTCTTGTTATATACCTTACCGTTTATAGCTACGTTATCAAGTGATCCGGTAAATTCATTGAAGAGCGACGCTACGCCGTCAGCGAGAGTGATCACGTGATAATCACCATCTATCTTGATCCCAGACGGTTTGATCTGAGTATTTGCAGTTACATCGCTTTCGAGCTTAACGTTGTAGTAGTTTTGAAGCATGCCTTCGTTAGCCAAGCGCTGTGCTTCGTCTACCTTTGCTTGTGCAGTTTCAACGTTGGCTTCAGCGGTTTTTACAGCTGCGTCAGCGTCTTCGATCTTCTTGTTGCGATCTACGATTGCAGCCTGAGCTTCGTCGACTTTAGTCTGCTCTTTTGCGAGAGTCTCTTTGGAAGTCTTGAGATTCTGCTCGGCAGTTTCGATGCCGTTTGCAGTTGACTCGAGATAATTGTTGTAAGCGAGGACAGCGTCATCCCAAGCCTTCTTCAAATTCTCGAGAGTCTTAGGGTTTGTGCTACCTTCCAGATTGAGAGTATCGATCTCGTCCTGGAGACGTTTGATCTGAACGTTCACACCGGCGGGCTTAGTGTCGTCAGCACCTTTAGGCTCATAGTTCAGCTGATCGTTAAGACCGTCGATTACGTCCTGTTGCTGCTGCAGTTTGCCGATCTTAGCAGGAGTAGTTTCAGTAGCCTCAGTACCGGTATATTCAGCGATCTGAGCCTGAAGATTCTTAGCAGCTTCTTCATCTATATAATCACCGGGGGTGTTGGTTACAGTCTGGAACAATCTGTTATCCTTAAGTGCCGCAATTTTTTCAGCGGCATCTCCAACAATCAGATTAGTATCGCCGGGTGTAAATTCCAGATAGTAGTTATCTGATTTATAAGCGGCGCCGTATTCAGGTCCTAAATATAGGCTGATTTTGGCATAAGGCTTAGTCTTATAAGCACCTGCGTCTTCATCATAAAGGAGGTCATCAAAGGTCGTAGGAGAAGCTTCTGTCCAATTATTACCATCAGCGGGTTTATCTTTAAAAGCTATGCAAAGAACTTTGATTTTAGTACGACCTGATGGTCTTTCTTCCTCGCGATAGTAAATTTTAAGATCAGAAGGATCTCCATAAGCTACCTTGGAAAAATCAGTTGCATACTTATCAAGTTCAAGTACCCAAGGCTCGATTACAGTAGAACTGATTGTAGTCTTAGGTAGATTCGCCAATTGACTCTCGAGGCGTGAGAGTTGAGAATTTAGAGTCTGGAGTTCGCTCTTGGCGTCCTGCAGGTCACCTTGGAGTTTGCTCTGCTGAGTCTTCAGACTTGCGATCTGGTTATTCTTGACGGGGATTGCGGCTACGGAGTCGTTGTAAGCCTTCTTGGCTGCGACTGTATCGTTTGCGAGTTTTTTAGCTTCGTCGCTGTCCTTGAGGTTAGCGAGGGCGTTCTTGGCATTGGTTACTGCTTCGGATTTAGTTACAGTATCGGCTACGGCTGCATCACGAGTCTTCTTAGCGTTCTCGAGGGCTGTCTTGTCCAGTTCGAGTGAATCCTGCTGGAGCTTGAGGGCGCCGTCAGCGTTTGTCTTAGCAGTATTGGCCTGCGCGAGAGCTGCCTTCGTCTCGTGTTCAGGCGGAAGTTCGTTGGTGATCGTAGAAGGATTGTTGATGGCTGCAACAAAAGAGTCCCAATCCACTGTCACTCCATTTCCCAACTTCACTTCTCCGGTAGCGTATGCTACTGCGGAGCCTGCGAGCAGACCTCCGCAAAGCGAGAGATTTAGTATCCGTTTGAAATTCATAGTGTGTTATTAGGTTATTGTTATTATTGTAAGCTTTTTGATAATTTCGTCAACGGAGTTGACTTTGTTGTTAGTAGCGCTTTGCGCCCGGTTATGGATTTATCCCCGCAGTGCGGGGTGATGCGATAGGCCCGTATCGGCGCCCGCGAAGCGGGAGGCGGTGCGGGTTTGATTTAGCCCGTGGATTCCCATCGACGCCCCGCGTAGCGCGGGCTATAGATGTGGGGGCGACCCGGAATAGACAAATGCTTCGATGATATAACCTTGTTCGTTGAATTTGGGAGTTAGCAATAGATAGTTATCAATTATGAGATGTGAATAAGGCGAGTCATAGTCTCTGTCTTTAATGACGGATGAGACGTATGATTATTATTCCGTTCATAATTTTTAACTGTCGTTTGTATTCTTAAACAGGTATAAGACCGGCTTCTGCCTTTTCATACTTATTTCCACCCGCAGATTTTTGCCCACGGATGGAAATAATGTGCAAAGATACGAAAAAAAACTAATACAACAACAATTTCCCGAAAATTTCTAATGAAATCCGCGAAAATCCCGCCGTATTAAACCGCCGCCGAGAGGCATTTCTCTTCGTGGGTTTAGTCTCACGCAGCCTTTTCTTCTCACACAGCCTTTTCTTCTCACGCGGGGGTAGTCTCACGCAGAGAGACGCGGAGCCGCTGAGTTGTACTTCGGAATGGTGAGCCAATTTCGGTCACAGAGTAGGCGGAGGGCGCAGAGAGGCGCGTTGCTTCGCTCGCTTCGGTTACATTATGCTCCGGAGTCTTCGGCTGAAGATTTGCTACGGATGGATTCTCTGAGTCGGTGAAGTGAAAGTTTTGCTGAAGATTTGCTACGGGTGGGATTCCCTGAGTCGGTGGTAACTGAGGCGGCGGAGCGAGCCGACTCTGCGCTCTTTGCCTGCTCTGCGGTCATGCGGCAGTCTACGCTATCGCCTCCAACTCAGCGCCTCTGCGTTTCTCTGCGTGAGATATTTTTCTATGGTTCTTTTTTTCGCGAGGTATAGTCTCTCTGCGTGAGAGATCATCTCTATAGTCGAAGTAAATTTCTCGCATAGGGTTATCTCTGGCGGGTTTAGTCTTTGGCAGGGTATAGTCTCACGCAGAGAGACGCAGAGGCGCTAAGTGTATCGTTGGCAGCGTCCTTTTTTAGGCCGGGAGGTTGAAAAAAAGGGACACGGCGATGATTATGACTGAAGATAGTTAATGAATTCGTCGGCAGTCATCAGTTCCATCTTTGAGAAAGCCGTCAGCTTCTTACCTAAATCTTTGAATGAAGCTCCGACATGATAGACGGTATCGTCGATGATCAGGAATCTGTCGTGAGCCCTACGGAATATCCTCACTTCAATCGGAGGATACTGAGCATTATGCCGCTCCAGATCCTGACGCAGTGTTCGGCTCATGGATGGAGTAAAGATAGAGGCTGTTACGCCCGCGTTTCGCTTGTCAAGCTGCCGAAATACCGAATCGTCAATATAATTATCCACAATGATGATACGATTCTTGGCACTGCGTATCAGATCACACATAAGCGTATAGGCATCGAATATCTGCCCGTCATAGATGATTCCCTCTTTCGGCGGCAGAGAAGTCCTGACAAAGAAATCCATTTGATTGTTCAGTTCTTTTATCTGCATGTCATGTTCGGAAAGTCTGTGATCTATCCGATTTTCCATATGCATCAACAGCTTATTGATACTGTAACCTCTCAAGAGATATTCCTTCAAAACCTTATTAGCCCACTGACGGAATTGAGTTCCTCTCTGTGATTTTACTCTATATCCGACCGATATAATTACATCTAAGGAATAGAGTTTGATCGGTTTGTCAGAATTTGCAATGTGCAAAAACTGCACATTGCCTTTTTCATTAAGCTCATTTTCCTTAAAAATATTATTTATATGCCGAGTAATTACGGTTCGGTCTCTATCAAATAGTTCAGACATTTGCTGTTGTGTCAACCAGACAGTCTCATTCTCCAGGCGTACTTCAAGCTTAACGGTCGAATCCGGTTGGTAGAGTATTATTTCATTGTCTTGCGAAGTGGCTGCAAGTTGCGCTGGGTTATTTGGGTTCATATTGCAAAATTAACCAAAATATTGATAATACGCTTCCGGATAGTCAATAAATTCGCTGCGACTTTTTTACGTCTTACTGTTTCGGGATCTTGCGGATGTCGTAGGTGATGACGGGGAGAGCCCAGTTGAATTTCAGGGCGCAGACGCGCAGCAGGATCACGGTCGCCGCGCAGAGGGATTGCTGAAGCATCACCGACCCTCCACCGATAGAGATCAGCCAATAGACAAGGCCTCCGGCCACGCAGGCCGTGGAATATATATCCTTACGGAAAAATAAAGGTTCTTCATTGATCAGAATATCACGGATGACACCTCCAAACGAACCCGTAATAGTACCCATCACTATGGCCGCCCACATAGGATACCCGGCTGCCAGCGTTTTCTGTATCCCGATGACTACGAAGAGTGCCAGTCCGATTGCATCGAAAGTGAAAAGCAACCGGTTATGGCTGACGAGCATCTTCCGGAAGATGACGACGATCAGCAGCGACAACGCCGTGACGGCTAAGTAGACGGGCGTACAGAGCCAGAAGACGGGCAGATTGAGCATCACGTCGCGCAGTGTGCCGCCCCCGGTGGCCGTGACCAGGCCGATTGTATATGCTCCGAAAAGGTCGAAGTTCTTATATGCTGCGAGTCTGATGCCGCTTATCGCGAACGCGATCGTCCCGACGACCTCTATGATGAAGAGAAAAGTCGCTTCTATATCCATTAAGTAAGTTCCAAAAATTAAATTTTTCCTGTCAGCTGTTTCTGACTGCAAAATTAATCAATTAATTCAAGTTTCGCAACCATGGAATCTCTAACCTGCGAATTGTAAATTTAAGAAAAAGTTAGTAATTTTGCATACGCAAAAGCATCGTTTGTCGTTGCCACGATAGCCTTTGACGCGACGCGACACATCGCGATGCAATGCTTTTTTCGGGCGGCGGCGCCCGAAAATGGACGTGGTAAATCAGAGTCTATGTTTTTCGAATTGCTAAGATCGGGACTATATGGCATCCCTATACCCTCCGATCGCCTCCCCCGGCATATAAAATGGAAGAAAATCGTGGATACGGCCCGGAAGAATGCGGTCCTCGGCATCATTATCGAGAGCCTGCAGTTTCTCCCCTCTTCCCTTCTTCCCCCTTCCGACATCGCTGTCGGAATGAAGCGCTATGCCCTTAGCCTCATCCGCTCAAACATGACTATGGACAGAGCAGCGGCAAAGCTCACAGAGCGTTTTCGTGAGCATGGGATCGAAGGGGTAGTGATGAAGGGGCAGGGGGTAGCGCGCTATTACCGTATTCCGCAGATCCGCCAGAGCGGCGACATCGACTTCTACGTCGGCAAGGATCTCTACCGCAATGCGATCCGGATAGCCGAAGAATATCTGGCCGACAAGTCATCCCATGATGACGAAAACGAACAGCACTATATGTTCTGGATGGACGGAGTCCCTGTCGAGCTCCATCGCCTCGCCTCCAAGATCTATACCCCCCGGCGCAACCGCCGCTTTCAGAAATGGATCATCTCCCGGCTCGAGAATCCCGAGGCACGGCGCAGCATCGTCATCGACAACGTCGAGGTCAGCGTGCCCTCCTATGATTTCGATGCGGTCTATATCTTCTATCATGCCTGGCGCCATTATATAGTCTCAGGCATCGGACTGCGCCAGCTGTGTGACTGGGCGATGGTGCTGCATAGCCACTACGACGATATCGACATCGACCGCCTCATCTCCAATCTGCACTCCTTTGGCATGACCAAAGGCTGGAAGCTCTTCGGTTGCATAGCCGTCGAATACTTAGGTCTTCCCGCCGCGAAGATGCCTCTCTACGACCCCTCCTATTCCCGGAAGGCCGCCAAGACTCTGGCCTCCATCCTCGAAGGAGGGAGCTTCGGTCATTACTCGCGGCTCAATGCCGGCGTCCCGGGGCGCGATCAGGGTTTGCGCTATGCCCTGCGCAAAATCCGCCCCGTCATTGTCTCCTCCTTCAACATGCTGAAGGAGATCCCCGTAGAGGCTTTCTTCATGCTGCTCGACCGCATCTACCACGGCTCCATCGATTGCATCCGCCGCGCCAATCGCAAAAAAAGATAGCTCCCCGAAAAAAGATAGCTCCCCGAAAAAAGATAGCTCCCCGAAAAAAGATAGCTCCCCGAAAAAAGATAGCTCCCCGAAGCGTGAAGCTGTTCCGTTCAAAAGCGAAGCTTTTGTCCCTCTGAAAGCAGATAAAGCGAAGCTTTTGTCCCTCTGAAAGCAGATAAAGCGAAGCTTTTGCCCCTCTGAAAAAATGCTAAAAAATCTTTACAAAATAACCGCCGGATTCCATCGAATCGCGATCTTCCGCACCCTGATCGGCATCGTCCGCGTCGGGATAATCCTCCTTGTCATCTGGCTCAGCAAGACGGCCGTGGATTGCGCCACGGGGCGTATCCCCGTCGAGGTCCCGACCCTCATCTTTTGGTTCGCGCTGCTCGGAGTCGGGATGATAGTCGACATGCTCCTCGCCCGCTGGGTCAACTATATAGAATCGCGCTCCGACATGCTCATGACCAACAGCATCACCCGGCGTCTTTACAACACTCTCCTCTCGCTCCCCCCCGTCGACGGAAAGCAAGGCTTTCATAGCGGAGATATGCTCAACCGCCTTACCCTCGACGTCCGCACCGTCTCCAAATTCGCACTGTCGCAGCTCCCTACCCTCATCGTGCTGCTCGTGCAGATCCTCGCATCCTTTATCTTCTTGGCTTGCCTGAACCCCTGGTTGGCACTCGCCCCGATAGTCATCATGCCTGTCTGCATTCTCGCCGCCAAACTCTACTATCGGCGTCAGCGCGCTCTGACGGCCGAAGTGCGCGACAGCCAGAGTCTGATGCACGTCTCTATCCAGGAAGGCCTGCGCCATCGACTCCTCATCCGCACTCTCGAATGTCAGCCCGTAATGGACAGGCGCCTTGCCGACATCATCTCCCCTCTCAACGACTCCAATCGGGAGCAGTCGCGCCTCTCTGCCAGGAGCAGTACTATCGTCAGGCTCGGCTTCGTAGCCGGCTATCTCGCCGCATTCGGATGGAGCATCTTCAGTCTGCGTGCCGGATTGATCACGTTCGGCACCATGACCGCCTTCATTCAACTCGTCAATCGGATTCAGCATCCAATCGCCGGCCTCTCTACCTATATCCCCGCCTTTATCGCTACCTCCGTAGCACTGGAGCGACTTCAAGAAATCGACCAAGCCTCCAATCCCGAGGTCGCCCGGTCCGAGGCCGGCAAGTCCTCAGTGTCCTCCTCTGTTACTGCTCGGCGGTGGCAGCCGCCGAAGCAGCCCGTCCCCTCCAATCCCGAGGCCAAGCCCTCTTCCGCCGAGCCTCTCCCGCGGCCCGGAGTGCGCATGAAGGACGTGTCGTTCAGATATCGTGATGGAGACCGCGATATCCTCTCTCACTTCAGTTATGACTTCAAGCCCGGAAGCAGGACGCTGATAGTAGGCCCTACCGGAGTAGGAAAGACCACACTCATCCGCCTCCTTCTCGGAATCCTGTCGCCGCAGAGCGGCCGCATAGAGATCTACGACGACCGCCGGGCCCGAGAGGTCACGCAGGCCGATCTCTCCAACTTCATCTACGTCCCCCAAGGCAATTCGCTTCTGCAAGGCACGATTCGTGAGAATCTTCTCCTTGCCAACCCCGACGCCACTGACGAAGAGATCGCTCAGGCGCTCCACACTGCTGCCGCCGATTTCGTCTACGATCTCCCTCGCGGACTCTCCACCTCCTGCGACGAGAGCGGCGGAGGGCTGAGTGAAGGGCAAGCCCAGCGCATAGCCATCGCCCGGGCGCTGTTGCGCCCCGGCCGAATACTCCTTCTTGACGAATTCAACAGTGCGCTCGACGCCGCCACGGCCGCCACGCTCATGGAGCGTCTCGCGGCCGCCCGACCCGACGCCACCATCATCATCATCGCCCACCACCGCGACGCCATCGCCCCCCACTGCGATGGCATCCTGCCCCTCCCCGGCCCAGGGTGGTTTACACATCTCCGAGCCCCCGCGCCGAGGCATGAGGTCGTATGCCGTGTTGTGGGTGGAAAAAAAGAGGGGGGGGGG
>JAIDYR010000098.1 GCA_029057985.1 Muribaculaceae bacterium
AGGCAGTTTCGATTTTTGAAGAAGGAGCGATGCGGGCATCGTGACTGATGAAAAGATCGAAAATGGCTAAAATATGGACGTTTTATCGTTGATATTCGATCAAAATGAAATTTTAACAGTTCTTAGTAAACGGGCTCTAAATCATAAAAACTAAACAAAACGATAAAACTATGGCAGAACAGGTTAAAGTACTTATCATAGGCAGCGGTCCTGCAGGTTATACTGCCGGCATTTATGCATCCCGTGCAAATCTTGCTCCGGTAATATATGAAGGAAATCAGCCCGGAGGTCAGTTGACCCAGACTACAGAGATCGAAAACTTCCCCGGATATCCGGAGGGCATCCAGGGCCCTGAGATGATGGAAGAATTCCGTCGTCAGGCTGAACGCTTTGGTGCCAAGATAATATCCAAGACGGTAGCCTCTGTCGATTTTTCTTCGCGTCCTTTTAAGGTTGTCGATGAAGATGGAACTGAGATTCTTGCGGAAACCGTGATTATTTCTACCGGAGCATCGGCAAAATATCTCGGACTGCCGGATGAAGATAAATATCGGGGAATGGGCGTCAGCGCTTGCGCGACATGCGATGGTTTCTTCTATCGCAAGAAGCAAGTGGCGGTTGTCGGCGGCGGCGACACTGCCTGCGAAGAAGCTCTCTATCTCTCGACTCTTGCCAAAAAGGTATATCTTATCGTTCGCAAGGATTATCTGCGAGCTTCGGAAGTTATGCAGCGTCGCGTACGCGAAACGGAGAACATCGTAATTCTCTTCAACTGCAATACTGTGGGCCTTTTCGGAGATGAAGTAGTGGAGGGTGCCAAAATCGTAGAATACAAGGGCACGGATAGGGAGCAGATATTTGATATTGATATCGACGGGTTCTTCCTTGCTATAGGTCATCATCCAAACACTGATATCTTCAAAGGCCAGATCGACCTGGATGCGGAAGGCTACATAATCACTAAGGCTCCTTCGACGCGCACTAATGTAGAAGGCGTCTTTGCAGCAGGTGACTGCGCCGACCCGACTTATCGTCAGGCTATTTCCGCAGCGGGCACCGGCTGCCGGGCAGCTCTGGATGCCGAGCGATTCCTGATGGAACATTAATATCCTCGTTTCAACATTTCAATTATAATTTCCCCTACGCCAAATGAATGATGAGAAGCAGCATCTGCTCGATGTGAGATATCTCAGGATGGCCAGAATATGGAGTGAAAATTCATATTGTCGCCGTCGTCAGGTCGGAGCGTTGATAGTAAAGGATAAGATGATAATATCCGATGGCTACAATGGAACTCCGTCAGGCTTCGATAATGTATGCGAAAGTCCGGAAGGTCAGACCTTCCCATACGTACTCCATGCTGAGGCAAACGCCATAACAAAGGTAGCACGCAGTAATAATTCTTCAGAAGGATCTACTCTCTATGTGACGGCTTCGCCATGCATGGAGTGTGCGAAACTCATCATTCAGGCGGGGATCAGAAGAGTTGTCTTCTCAGAAATGTACAGGATTACTGACGGACTTGACCTTCTGAAGGATGCAGGAGTCGAGATCCTATATATCCCGGTTGAATAAAGGTCGATATCAAACGAAAAGGATTTAGAAAAATGATCAGGCAAAGGAAATGGTCGATGGTCGTAATGCCGATACTTTTTGCTGTCGGATTGGCCGGAGGCATTTTTATAGGTAAATATATGTTTCAGTCTTCCCGCTCAGTGCATGAAGACAAATTGCGAATCATAATGGAGATGATTGATCAGGAATATGTCGATGATGTCGATATGGACTCACTGATGGAAGGTCTCTATCCTAAATTGCTCGAACTTCTCGATCCTCATTCAGCTTATATCCCCGCTTCGGAACTTCAGGTGGTAAATGATGATCTCGAAGGATCTTTCAGTGGCGTCGGCGTATCTTTCCAGATAATGAATGATACGGTGACGGTGATAGAGGTCGTGGCCGGGGGGCCGTCAGAGAAAGTCGGGCTGCAGGCCGGCGACAAGATTCTGCGTGCCGACACTCTTTCGCTGACAGGAGCTAATGCCACCAACGAGAATGTCTATAAGCATCTCCGTGGTCCGAAAGGATCCAAGGTTGTGCTGGAGATTCTGCGCTCTACATCCTCCAAGCCGTTGAAGTATGAGATTGTGCGTGGAGATGTACCGGTCCATAGTGTGGATGCGATGTATGCTCTGGATGATAAGACAGGATATATACGTGTAAGCAAATTCGCCCGCACTACCGCCGATGAATTTCATAATGCCTTGCTTACTCTCAAGTTGCAAGGTGCCGAGAAATATATTATCGATCTCAGAGGCAACTCCGGAGGCTTTATGGATCAGGCGATCCAAATGGCCCAGGAATTCCTTCATAAAGGTGACATGATTGTCTATACGAAAGGGAAAATGCCGGAATATGACTCTATGGCGATTGCTTCCGATGACGGTCCTTTTGTCGACAATGAATTAGTTGTGCTGACGGATGATTACTCGGCGTCAGCGTCCGAAATCTTCGCAGGTGCTATTCAGGATAATGACAGAGGACTCGTAGTCGGGCGTCGTTCATTTGGAAAGGGTCTCGTGCAGACTCAGACGATGCTGCCCGACAGCAGTGCCATACGCCTGACAATAGCCCGTTATTACACTCCATCCGGACGATCTATTCAGAAAGACTATAAACTCGGCGGAATTCTTGAGTACGAGTCAGATATTACCGAGCGATTCAAGCGTGGCGAAATATATAACTCTGATAGTATTAAATTTGATAAAAATCAGATATTCAAGACTATCCAGGGCCGTACGGTATATGGAGGAGGGGGAATTATGCCTGATGTCTTTGTGCCGGGAGATACGATCGGAATGACTTCCTATTATATTCAGGTCGTCAATTCCGGACTTATCCAGAAATACGCCTATCAGGTAGCCAATAACTACCGCGACGTGTTAAAGAACGCAAAAACTCTCGAACAATTCAAAAAACTTCTTCCGCGCGACAACACTCTTCTGGAGGGATTTGTTGAATATGCAGCGGCTCATGGTGTCCCGGCTCGATGGTATTATATACGAAAGAGTCAATCGCTTATTCTTTCTCAGCTTAAGGGAGTGATAGCGAGAGATATCCTCGGGTATCCGGCATTTATTCAGATGCTGAATGAATCTGATCCTGTAGTGCTGAAAGCGGCCGAACTCCTTCGCAATGGGGAATCTCCGACCGTGATTAAAGCTCCGGCAACGTCAGGACCGCAAAAAAAGAAGAAATAAGATGAGAATGACCTGTTGAAGCTCTATTGGAATTACATTCTTCTGATTTAATATCCTTAATAATATGTCAGGAGATATAATAAATAAGGAAGGAGAATGAAGATCTGTCGCAGCATAGTCGCAGGTGTAAACGAAAAATAATATGGAGAAATCAGCAATTAGAAGAAAGATAAATGCTATGCGTCGGATGCTTTCCGAAGCGGAGAGAATGTCGGCGGCTGAGGAAGTGTTCAATCGTCTGGAGCAGACCGCGGCCTTTCTTATGGCCGATAAGGTACTTATGTATCATTCTCTCCCCGATGAACTCTCGACTCATGCTTTCTTGAAGAAATGGGGCCAGCGTAAGCGCTTCTTCCTGCCGAGAGTAAATGGGGTCAATCTCGATATTTTACCTTACGACGAATCCCGGCTCGAACTCGGCTCCTTCCATATTGAGGAGCCGACCGGCATTGATACAGTAGATACGGATGAGATAGAACTCATCATCGTTCCGGCTGTAGCCTACGACCGCCGTGGCAATCGTCTCGGTCGAGGTAAAGGTTTCTACGACCGACTTCTATCTACTGCCAAAGCCACAAAGATCGGCGTTGGCTACGAATTCCAACTCGTAGACGATATCCCGGCTGAGAGCCATGATGTCCCTGTCGACTACGTAATTACCCAGACAATGACACTGCGAATCAAATAATTTTAGTTTCGCAAGCAAAATTAAAAAAGCGACCCGAACTTTGCGCACGGTTTATATTTGCCCTGCCGAGCGAGGAAATACTATATACCCGTATCGGTGCCCGCTATGCGGGTAGCGATACGGGTATAATTATCCAAGTACCCAATGTGCCCTGGGTAGCACGGGCTATATCTTTAGAGAATCAATGTATTTCAGGACATGCGAAACTTAAATTATTATATTTTTTCAAATTTAGAAATTTATTATTATATTTGCGGTCAAGATACATGAAACGCTAGATTCCTATCTAATTCTCGCTATTCACGTTCTAATTCAAAATTTAGTTTATATTTATGAAACGATTAATTCAGTTTTACTCTTCTGTTGTGTAATGATGGCTGCGCCTTGTTTTGCACAGTTTACACATGTGCCTATAACAGGGGAAGAAATATCTAAATATGAAATATTCGCAGACGGAATGTCATTTCGTATTTTGGATTTGGAATCGCGTGAGGTGGCTTTAACAGATAGACATTTTAAATTTCACTTTAATGACTTTGGATCGTATGCAGATCTTAAAGAAGTTCCTTCTTCTATTGAATATGAGAATGAGATTTATAAGGTGGTTGCTATTGATATAGCACCTTGTGTATTCTCTAATGAGTTATCGTTGCCTGAATCTATTGTAGAGATCTCTGGATGTTTTGAAAATACGGAATGGACACAATTTGAGTTTCCTAAATCTTTGAAGAATATAGGTAACGGATGCTTTGTAGAGTGTGGCGAAATTAAGGAGATATCCTTACCGCAGGCTCTAAGGAAAATTGGAGATAATAGCTTCCGTAGAAACGAAAAACTGGAAAAAGTCGAATTTGGCACTAATCTTATGTCGATAGGTGGAAATTCCTTTTCAAATAATCCAAATCTGAAATCGGCGGTTTTACCAAATTCATTGGTGAGTGTAGGTTCCGGGGCGTTCGATAACTGTGAAAAATTGGAGTATGTCAAACTGCCTCGTTGGTTACCCTATGAATATGGTTCGCGTGGAGAAACTTTAAAAATATTTAATGGATGCCGCGCAATCAAAGTCATAGAATGGGAGAGCGAAACTCCGATGGGATTTCCGAACTGCTTCGATAACGTGAAGAAATCAGAATGTACTGTAATCGTTCCCGATGGATTCAAGGATGTCTATATGGAAAACGATTACTGGAAGCAGTTTAATATAGTAGAGAAGTCAGCTTATAGAGCAGAAGTCAATGAAGTTCCGGTTTCAAATAATATGACTCCTTCTTATTATTTACTTAACGGACTTCATGTTACTTCAGAAGATAATATTGAATCGGGCCGGCCATACATAAAAATAGAAGGTGATCAGCACACGAAGTTGATAAAGTAAGTAGGTCTCAATATGACAGTATCAGAAATTTTTTATCCGAAAAATGTAGAAAATTTATTGTTTTTCGATAAAAATCTTTGGAAAAATAGAATATTTGACTTAAATTTGCAGGGTATTCCCATTGAGGGATACCCTGCATTTTTTGTCGGGTGATAGAAATATGAAAAAAATCACTCTTTAAAATTCGGAGTTTCAAGATAAATTATTATCTTTGAAGTCTGAATAACTTCTTATCGACTGTGTAAATCACCGGAGACGGGAAGTGTCTGATGTAACCCGAAAATTAATATCAAACTGTCTAACTTAATAACTCTATCAGATGAAGAAACAAATCTTTTCACTGATGCTGATGCTTCTGGCAGTCGTAGCCGGAGTGTATGCGCAAGCTCCCGGACAGGAGCAGATGCAACTCACTCCCATGCCTCTGATGCCCGGAGTGCGCAGCGGCGTGCTTCCCAATGGTCTGCACTATTATGTACTTCACAATTCAGAACCGAAAAACCGCGCAAATTTCTACATCGCACAGAAAGTAGGCTCTACTCTCGAGACTCCTGAGCAGCTCGGTCTCGCTCACTTCCTGGAGCACATGGCTTTTAACGGTACAAAGACTTATCCCGGTAAAGACCTCCTCAACTATCTCCAGTCAAAGGGTATTCGTTTCGGACAGGATATCAACGCATATACAAGCTTTGATGAGACGGTCTATAATATCGACAATGTGCCCTGCTCCGACAAGGCTCTCATGGATAGCGTTCTGCTCGCACTTCGCGATTGGAGCTGCAATATCCTCCTCGAAGAGACAGAAATCGAAGCGGAACGCGGAGTCATTCATTCCGAATGGCGCTCTCGCAATGATGCCAACACCCGCATGTACACCGCTATTCTTCCCCAGCTCTACGAAGAATATCAGTACGAGCAGATGCCTATCGGCAGCATGGACGTAGTCCTTAACTTCAAACCGCAGGCTCTCCGTGATTACTATCATAAATGGTATCGTCCGGACCAACAGGGTATTATAGTGGTCGGAGATTTTGACGCCGCAGAAATGGAGAAGAAAGTAGTAGAACTCTTCAGTCAGATTCCGATGCCTGAAAACGCTGCTGAGCGCACGTATCCTAATGTGAGCGACAACGTGCAACCCATCTACGTGACATTCGAGGATCCCGAACTCAAGTCTGCTGTCGTCACTCTCTCTTTCAAGTTCGATCCCATTCCCTTAGAATTCCGCAACACTTATGAAGTATATCTTCAGGATAACATTCTTAATACAGTCCTGACTACTCTTCTCAATAACCGCCTGAACGAATATTCCGAAAAGCCCGAATGTAAATACATTGCTGCCGGATGCTGGATCGGCGATTATTACGTCTCCAAGACAAAAAGAGCGTTCAATGTGCGCGTTGTAAGTAAAGGTGACGCTAAGGCGGCGATGGAAGATGCAATGAGCATCATCACGCGCGCATGCAAGACAGGTTTTACCGACTCGGAACTCGAGCGAGTAGACAGCCAGATCATATCCCAGTATGAAGCTCTCTACAATGAGCGTGATAAGACTAAAACCGGATCTCTCGCCGAGGAGCTCATCCGTAATTTCATCGACAATGAACCGGCTCCCGGTATAGCGGAAGAATATAAGATTGTGTCAGAAAATCTTCCTCAACTTCCCGTGCAATTGGTAAATGCCATGGCTTCTCAGCTCCTGACTCCCAACAATCAGGTAATGGTAGTCGCTCAGCCCAAGAATGAAAACTTCGTTCTCCCTGAGCGTGAGACAATGATTCAGGCTCTCAACAGCATACTCAATGCCCAATATGAAGTCTATGTCGACGAAGTTCTCTCCGAGCCTCTTATCGCAAAAATGCCAAAGAAGGGAAAAATCAAATCAGAGAAGCAGAATGCAGAACTCGGCACGACAGAGATGATGCTTTCCAACGGAGTTAAAGTAGTGGTGAAGCCTACAGACTTCGCATCCGATGAGATCCTCATCACTATGTTCCGCGAAGGAGGCAAGCGTAATTATCCCGCGTCGCAGGCTGCCAACGTGCAGCTCCTCGACGATGCTTACGATCAGTCGAACTTCGGTCCGTACGATTCTTCCCAGATCCGCAAATACCTCGCAGGCAAGCAGGTCAGCATCGGCCTGACAGTCGGCCTCTCCACTCTCTCTTTCGATGGACAGTCGACAGTAAAGGATTTCCAGACTCTGATGGAACTTCTCTATACCTCTTTCGCCGGGATGAAGCCCAATCAGGCTCAGTATGACGTCTACATTGACAAGGCCCGCAAGATGCTCGCAATGCAGGCTAATGACCCGATGTTTATCTTTACAAAGACCCGCAACGAAGTGCAGTGGGGCAATAACCCCGTCATGAACACTCCCGATATCGCCACTACCGAGCAGGCTTCATATCCCGAGATGTTCAAGATGCTCAAGGATGCTACTGCCAATGCCGCCAACTATACCCTCATTATTACGGGCAACGTAGATCTTAAGCAGCTTCGTCCGCTCCTTGAGCAATACGTAGCATCCTTGCCCTCAAAGGGTAAGAAGGACGCAGTAGCGGTTCTCAATCCTGTTTCGATTGCTGATGGAGATATCGAGAAGAAGCTCGATGTGACAATGCAGACTCCTGCCATAATCGTATATGACGTATATTCCGGCAATAACCTCCCCTACAATATGAAGAACAGCGTCATGCTGGATCTCTTCAGCGATGTGCTCGACAACAACTACATCACGACTCTCCGCGAAGAGGAGGGTGGCACATACGGCGCAAGCGTAGGCGCCCAGATGCTCCCCGCTTCCGACGAATGGATGCTGATGTACTTCTTCGAGACCAACGAAGAGAAAGCTCAGACACTCATCGATCGCGCCCATAAGGAGATGCTTGAACTCATGGCAAACGGCACTAATGCCGTAGAATTCAACAAAGTCAAGGAAGCTATGCTCAAGCAGTACGAACTCAAGCTGCGTCAGAATAACTTCTGGCTCGGTGAGCTCCTCAGCATAGAGCGCGGCTACGACATGTACACCGGTCGCCAGGCATATATGGAAAGTATCACTCTCGAGGACTTCAACAACTACATCAAGACAATGTATCCCGGTAAGGACCGGATTCAGATCATTGTAGACGGTAAGGTTGCGGAATAATTCGAAGCGATAGAATCCAACTTTAATCAAAAATGAAATAGAATATTCGGCTCCGCGCAGAATGGAGGCAGATGCCCCTTCTTCGCGGAGTCGATTCCTAATAAGAACCTTTTCAAAAATGAAAAAATTTCTTACCGGCGGACTTATCGCCTTAACGCTTATGACATTCGCTTACAATGAGGATGCGGCGGCCGCATCGGACTCCAAAAATCCGCTCCTACAGAAGGACCTTCTCCCTAATGGCGCGATTCCCTTTGACCGGTTGACAGCCAAAGATTATGAAGACGCAGTTAAAGAAGCCATCAAACTTCAGAACGAGCGCATAGATGCAATCGTGATGAACCGTGCTGTGCCGGACTTTGAAAACACAATCGTTGCTTTCGAGCGCTCCGGAGCTGAACTATCCCGCGCTGCACTGGCTCTCAGTAACGTTGAGCATGCCGTGGGTTCGGAAGACATGATGCAAGCCCTTAACAATGTCACTCCTCTGCTATCTCAGCATGAATCATCCATCCTGCTGAATGAAGGGCTCTGGGATAAGATCAAACAAGTCTACGATAATCGCGAAAAATTCAATCTGAACCCCGAAGACCAACGTCTTCTTAGCGAGACTTATCTCGGATTTGCCACCAACGGGGCTGATCTTAAGGGTGAGGACCGCGAAAAATATCGCAAACTTAAAGCAGAACTCGCTGACCTTAATGTGAAGTTTGCGCAAAACACTACTAACACGATGAAGGATCCCGCACGCCGTCTTTGGGTTACTGCTGATCAGCTCGCCGGCATTCCCGAGTCGATTCGCGAAGCAGCCCGACAGGAGGCGAAAGCAGCTCTTGAAGCAGAAGGGAAGGCTGATGATGAAAGTCTTTATCTCTTCACTGTCTATGTCCCTTCATATTCTCCATTCATAAAATACGCTGAAGACCGCGATCTTCGCAAGAAGATGTATCAGCTCTATAATACCCGCGCTATCGAAGGAGAATACTCAAACGTGCAGTTGCTCAAAGATATAGCCAACGTCCGTCTGGAGATTGCAAATCTTCTTGGATATCCCACATTTGCAGATTATCAGCTCAAGCATACGATGGCCGGAAATCCCGACAATGTATATGCTATGCTCAATGAACTCCGCGATGCCTACTATCCTGCCATGAAGGCTGAGCTCGACGAGATTCAGGAGTTCGCACGCAAGACGGAGGGACCTGACTTTAAACTCGAGCCTTGGGATTATTCCTTCTGGAGCGATCGATTGAAGAATGCCAAATATTCCTTCAATGATGAAGACATGAAGCCCTACTTTGAGCTAAATAATACAATCAATGGAGTCTTCGGACTCGCGACCAAGCTTTATGGCTATACTTTCAAGGAGAATGCAGAAGTGCCGGGTTATCATCCGGATGTAAAGACCTATAATGTATATGGTCCTGACGGTAAGCTTCTCGGTCTGCTCTATACTGATTTCTTCTATCGTGACGGTAAAGCTCCCGGCGCATGGATGACTGAGTTCCAGACGGAGGTAAAGGATGACGAAGGCAACCGCACCGTCCCCATCATCTCTATAGTCTGCAACTTCGCCAAGCCGGTTGGTGATAATGCTGTTCTTCTTACTCCCTATGAAGTGGAGACATTCCTCCACGAGTTCGGTCACGCCCTGCATGGTCTTTCAGCTGAAGCGAAGTATGAGTCTCTTAGCGGCACAAATGTATACCATGACTTCGTCGAACTCTTCTCTCAGTTTAATGAAAACTATCTTACTGAAAAAGAATTCCTCGATGGATTCGCCAAGCATTACAAGACAGGGAAGAAGATGCCGAAAGATCTGCTCAATAAATTTATAAAATCATCGCAATTCGGGGCTGCTTATGCGTGTGTGCGTCAGCTTAACTTCGGATTCCTCGATATGGCTTATCATACTCAGAAAGAGCCTATGCGCGCGACAGCTGACATAGAAGTATTCGAAAATGACGCTATCGCGCCCGTGAAGATATTCGATCAGCTCCCGGGATGCTATATGTCGCCGAGTTTCGGACATATATTCTCAGGCGGTTATGCTGCGGGCTACTATGGTTATAAATGGAGTGAGGAATTGGATGCAGATGCATTCTCGGCTTTCAAAGAGACCGGTAATATCTTCGATAAAAAGACTGCTGCGAAATTCCGCAAGATGCTCCAGAGCGGTGGAACTGTAGATCCTATGGAGCTTTACATTGAGTTCCGCGGTAAGAAGCCTTCAGTCGATGCTCTTCTCAAGCGCGACGGCATCAAAAAGTAATCTCTTTTAAGACTTGCATAAAAAAAGACGCTCCAGAGCGTCTTTTTTTTATGCGTTAGACTATCTGATTATAGTATCTGACTTCAATTATTTCTGAATCATCAGATTTACCGTAATGAGATGAAGAGGGGTATATCTTCTTTTACAGGATCATCCCCGGCTATTTAGTCGAAGTGAAAGATATCTTCGGGAAAAGCAGGATAGGGAGCATCTGGCCGATTACCATTGCCACTACTACGAGAGCCGTAATAAGTCCGTTGGATTCGAAGAGATAAAACCAATGTTCAAAAGATTTCTCTCCCTGCGCGGTCAGCGACATGGCTAAAGCCTGAATGCTATGGTAAGCGTAGATCCCCGGTATCATCGGAAGCAGAGAAGGGAAAGAGAATGTCTCGGGCGGGCATTTCAGTTTAGGTGCAATAAGGATCGCCATTATGCCTACTATGATTGATCCGGAGAGCGAAGCAAGCACGATGTGGCATCCGGCAAATTCAATCAGGCATGTCCGGGTGACATGTCCGACTGCGGCAATCAGTCCGCAAAACTTTATAACACCCGTCGGAGGATGACTAATGGCCGCAAAGCCGATAGCAGCCAATCCTGCGAAAAACATATCTCCGAGAAGATGAAGGATGATATCTATAACGCTGTCCATTTCTTCAGAAAATAAGTGATTTATTAGCAAGCATAATGCCGGCAGTCAGCCCGAGAGCTATGCAGACCGTAAGGGCAAAAGCATGGACCAGACGACCAAGCGAGCATAGATAATGACCATCAAGACAATCTGATATCGAATTTATATATGGAATGCCCGGAATCAGATACAGCACGCTTGCAGAAATGGCCCAATCCGGGGTAGACGTTATCGGCAGATATGTAAATCCTGCAGCAGCCAGAGCGGAGACGAATGAGCAAAGAAGCCATATTAATTTAGTCTCCCATTTATAAGAAGTCAGCAGAATTTTCAATCCGTAGCCTAATAATGTGGCAAAGGCTACTATGAGCATGGCTCCCCAGTCGCCACCGAAGAGATGGCAGAAGGAAGCGTTGGCGATTACAACCAGAAGCATGATGCGCATATCGGGCATCGGCTTATGCTTGACAATGCGGTAGAAGACGTTTTCCGCTTCATCAATGGTGAGCTTATGCTCCGCTACTTTCCATGAAAGCTCCGACAGTCGGGTGTTGATTTCAAATGATACGCCGACGGAAGCTATGCGTTTGATGTGTTGTGCGTTTAATCCTGTAGAGTTATCAGTGCAGACAACAGTCACATGATGGGAAAGAATAATCAGATCGACTTGCAGATGCATGGCGTTGGCCATGCGTCGCAGATTCTTCTTGATACGTATGCACGTGGCTCCGCATCCGAGCATATAAGCGGCGTATACGGCAAAAAAGTTGGAGAGTTGATCAAGATATTCCTGATCTATCAGCAATTCCGGATCAACTTCTATCAGTAAATCTTGTTGCTTCATATTATAGTGCGGATAATCTCCTTACCTTCCCTATGAAATGGTAGATTTGCGGTTACATGCTGATTCCGAATGAAATCTGGGCATATCCAAGGTTGGGTTTGGTAATATTGGCGAGTTCCTGATGGCGCTCGCTAAAATGTCGGTAACCGAATCCTATAATAATGTTGCTTTGGAAACGCGGTTTTCTCACGAGGTTGATGCCGGCGCCGATCATAGCTGTCGTGTCGCCAAACATTGGGGAGTGGCTGATTGTATTGAAGCTATACCCGATGCTGATGTGCATGAAGGCAAGCGTCGGGCGTGATGAAAATCCCGTGCGGAAAACTCCGTAGAGAGGTATGAAAGCATCCCTCGTGCCTAAGGATTTATGAATGCCTGCTCCGAATCCGAGTAATTGTATAAACTTATGGCGATAGCCGACAAGGAAGTCGGCATTAAAAGTCGACATGTCTGTACTTGAAAGATCAAGCCCGGTGCCTAATTCAAGTCCGAACATGATTTTCGACATTTCATTCGGCTTGATTCCGGAATCATCCGCCTGTGGCGGCACAAGATCCCGGGAGCGGGCAAATTCCTCGGCAAGTATGCGATCTGTAAAAGTAGAAGTGACGATAGTGGAATCGGACATCACCTTAGTCACGGTAATAATCTCTTCAGTCTCAACATTTCCTTGAAGAGTCTGAGAAAAGAGGGGAGAGGAAAAAAGAATGGCCGCTATGGCCGTAAAGATTATGGATAGATTCTTTGGGCGCATAACAGCCATTACTATATTTTTGAGGGAAATGGATTTACTATTCTTTAAGAATTATTCTCCAAGGTAGGACTTGAGAAGTTTGCTTTTCTGGCCTTTGAGACGTCGGATAGCTTTCTCTTTAATCTGGCGGACGCGTTCGCGTGTCAGATCGAATTTGGCGCCGATCTCCTCAAGTGTCATCTCCTGACATCCGATGCCGAAAAACATCTTAAGAATCTCGCGCTCGCGATCGTAGAGCTGACGGAGAGCGCGATCCACTTCCTTTGAAAGAGATTCCTGATTGAGAGACGCATCCGCCATGGGGCTGTCATCGTTGGGAAGCACATCGAGCAGGGAATTGTCTTCTCCCTCTACAAAAGGCGCGTCAACAGAAATAGAGCGACCGGATACTTTCATAGTCTCCTGGATTTTCTCGACAGGAATATCCAGACGGTCGGCAAGTTCTTCGGATGAGGGTTTGCGTTCATGCTCCTGCTCGAACTTGGCGAGTTCTTTTGAAATCTTATTGAGGGAGCCAACCTGATTGAGCGGGAGACGCACGATACGAGACTGCTCGGCAAGGGCCTGGAGGATCGACTGGCGAATCCACCATACTGCATAAGAGATAAATTTAAAACCTCTTGTCTCATCAAATTTCTGAGCGGCACGAATCAGGCCAAGGTTACCCTCATTGATAAGGTCAGGTAATGACAAACCTTGATTCTGATATTGTTTTGCAACCGAAACGACGAAACGCAGATTGGCACGGGTCAGCTTCTCAAGGGCTTTTTTGTCTCCCTTTTTTATTCTTTGGGCGAGTTCTACCTCCTCTTGTACAGAGATAAGTTCCTCGCGGCCAATTTCCTGGAGATACTTGTCGAGCGAAGCGCTTTCGCGGTTGGTGATGGATTTTGTTATTTTGAGTTGTCTCATATTCTAAATTTGCTGTTATCCTGTCGGCGGGTGGATATAAAGATTAGGATGCCCCGTTTCAAGAATTAAACAAACGGCACGGCGGGCCGAATTGCAAAATTAATACTTTTTAAGCTTTTTTGCAAATATTTTCCAATTAAAATTCTTATAGGCGGGTGATTTATTTACTAACGTAACTCTACCCCGGTTTGTTGTGTTTCAGTTCGTGATAAACTGGCAATTTTTATAGATGAATTAATATTTGAAAAGGTCTTAATTATAAAGCCCGATATCCGGGTCGGATATCGGGCATGGTTTGGAAGAGAGAAGAGCAGTAGTAAGGGGGGTAATGCTATCAGTTACCGCTGAGATTAACGGCGTAATAGTATTTCCGTCCGGTAGAAGGATAGAAGCCGGTCAGGAACATCACCTTGTCGTCGTCATCATCCTTCATTATTGAGTTATAAATATATTCTACATCATCAGAGGAATTGACTGCCGTGCCGTTGATGGCCTCGATGATGAATCCTTCTTTCACTCCGGCATCGCGGAAGAGACCTTTCTGGATTCCTGTCACCTGCACGCCGCTGCGCAGACCGAATTCTTCGCGTACCTCCTTGCTGATCTTCATGAACGCGCATCCGAGTTCTGAGAAATCTCCGGCTTTGGTAATCTCGGTATTGCCCTGAGTGTTGCGGAGTGTTGCGGTAGAAGTGTGCTTCTTGTTATCACGATAATATGTGATGGAAATCTTATCGCCGGGACGGAACTTATTAAGTTGCTCCACAAGTTCCGCGCGATTTTTAACCGCAACATTATTGAGGGCAGTGATGACGTCACCATCCTGCAGTCCAAGTTCTTTGGCGGTAGAACGGGGAGATATATTACCGACGACAAGACCTGTCTTGGTCGCCGTGATATCATTCTCCTTTGCAAGTTTGGCGTCAAGTTCGCGTACCGTGCATCCCAGGACAGCACGCTGTACAGTGCCATATTGACGTATATCCGTGATCACTTTCTTGACTATAGTAGTCGGGATGGCGAAGGAGAAGCCTGAATAGGAGCCGGTATTGGAATAGATTGCAGAGTTGATGCCTATCAATTCTCCCTTGAGGTTGACGAGTGCGCCTCCTGAATTCCCGGGATTAAGAGCGGCATCTGTCTGGATAAAGGATTCTATACCTATATTGCCTGATGTCGAATTAGTGCCGAGCGAACGCGCTTTTGCGCTGACGATGCCGGCGGTCACTGTGGAATTGAAGCCGAATGGATTACCTACAGCCAAAACCCACTCTCCGACTTTTACTGCTTCCGAATCTCCGAATGTGATAGGGGATAGACCTTTGGCATCGATCTTGATAAGAGCGAGGTCGGTGGCCTCATCAGTGCCGATGATTCGTGCATCATATGTAGAGTTATCGTTGAGAAGCACCTCAAGTTTTTCAGAGTTGGCGACAACGTGGTTGTTAGTGACGATATATCCGTCTTCACTCACTATGACTCCTGAGCCGAGGCCCGATTGAACGTAATCGTCATCATTCTTTTTATGCCGACGCTGATTACGTTGCTGAGGTTGCTGTCCCTGGGGACCGAAGAAAAAGTCAAACATTCCAAATGGATCCTGGAACATTGAGTTCTGCTGACGAGGCGAAGCAAACGACTTGATGCATACTACCTCATTGACGGTAGATTCAGCTGCTTTTGTGAAATCTGTCTCGAACGAGGGAGTTGCCGCGGTGCGGATAAAGCGACCCTCTTCGGTCTGAGTTGCGAAAGCCATGCCTGCAGATATCAAGGCAAGGGATGCAACCAAGAAATATTTTTTTATCATAGCTTAAATAAAAGAAGTTTTTCGAATCATAATCATGATTGCAGATGCGGAATTCTCCGAACTGCAAGTCCACATATATAAGAGTGGAAAATCGCCAAAATATTACACTCCCCCGGGCAAAGTAATCCAATTTTTAAATTTATTTAAGAAATTGTTAATGCTATTATTAAAAAAGATTAACGGAATAGGGTGAAATACGGTCTAAAAAAGACTTAAAAAAGTTGAGATATGGGAATTTATTTGTAACTTTGTATAAGACTTCAACTAATTCCATACTCGATGCGATTTTACCATACCAATATTTCATTACGGTTACGACCATTGATTAGACCGCGATTATCCGGATGGCAGACAGCGCTTATATTGGGAATCGCAATCTTAGTCGGTGGATGTCATTCCGCGAGAATCAAATTCCCCCGGCAGGGCACGGATGGACCTCAGTTTGAAGTGGAATTTGACGATAATACGTCAAAGACTCGTCAACATATAATCAAGGAATGTCATTCCTGGCTCGGTACTCCCTATAAGCATGCGGGCATTGACAAAGATTCGGGAGTCGACTGCAGCGGTCTTGTGATGCAGGTCTATCTGAAAGTGGCTGATATAAAGCTTCCGCGAAACTCTGCCAAACAATCGGAATTCTGCAAGCATATAAAGAAAAAAAATGTCAGACCCGGTGATCTGGTATTTTTCGCTACCGGGAACGATCCTGATAAGGTCACTCACGTCGGCATCATGATTGATGAGGATAAATTCATTCATTCATCTTCGAGTAAGGGAGTGTGTATAGCAAGCGTATCCTCTCCATGGTACAGCAAGAGGGTGCTTCATTATGGCCGGGTCCCGCACATGACATGAATGATTCCTTCAGGATAGGGGAATGCCGGGGGGGAGGATCGATAAGAATCAATAACTTTGTAAAATAATAATGGTACATCTTCACGTACACTCACAATATAGTCTGCTTGACGGAAAAGCCTCTATATCCGACCTCGTCGACAAAGCTATTGCTGACGGAATGCCCGGAATAGCCCTGACTGATCATGGCAATATGTTTGGCATAAAGGAATTTTTCAATTATGTAAATAAGAAGAACTCCGGAAAGGCGGATGAAGAGAAATTCAAACCCATCTTAGGGTGCGAGATGTATGTCGCAGCCACGCGGATGCAGAATAAATCTTCCCGCGAAGACCGATCCGGCGATCATCTTATCGTGCTTGCAAAGAATCTTAAGGGTTACCATAATCTGATAAAACTTGTCAGCAAGGCCTGGACCGACGGATATTATTATAATCCGCGCACAGACCGTCATGAACTTAAGGAACATTCCGAAGGACTGATAATATGTTCGGCATGCCTCGGCGGCGAAGTTCCGCAGATGATAATGCACGGGGATATTGCCGGCGCCGAAGAGAGGGTAGAGTGGTACCGATCGGTATTCGGTGAAGATTATTATCTGGAACTTCAGCGACATCAGACCTTTAAAGAAAATGCCAATACCGAGGTCTATGAAGAGCAGAAGAGAGTAAATGCCGAGCTCGTCAGAATAGCCCGTGAGAAGGGGATCAAGCTCGTAGCGACCAATGATGTGCATTTTGTGAATGAGGACGATGCGGAGGCTCACGACCGACTTATATGCATCTCTACCGGGAAGAAATTCACAGAGCAGAGAATGCACTATACCAAACAGGAATGGTTAAAATCCACTGCTGAAATGTCAGCAATCTTCGCTGATATTCCTGAAGCCATAACCAATACGGATGAGGTCCTCGGCAAAGTGGAGTTTTATAGTATCGATCATGCTCCCATCATGCCTAATTTCGCAATCCCCGAGGAATTCGGCACAGAGGCAGAATATCGAACCCGCATCACGCAGCAGGAGCTTTATGATGAATTTACCAGAGATGAAAATGGCAATGTCGTGCTTTCCAAAGAGGAGGGGGACAAAAAGATTGCCAGGCTCGGAGGATATGACAAACTTTATAGAATCAAGTTTGAGGCGGATTATCTTGAAAAGCTGACAATGGACGGGGCTAAAGAGCGCTATGGCGATCCCCTCCCGCCGGAAGTCAAGGAGCGTCTTCGCTTCGAACTTTACATAATGAAGACCATGGGTTTTCCGGGTTACTTCCTTATTGTCCAGGACTTCATCAATACCGGGCGACGTGAACTCGGAGTCAGCATCGGGCCGGGACGTGGGTCGGCCGCCGGCTCCGCGGCAGCTTATTGCCTCGGCATAACTCAGATTGATCCGATTAAATATGATCTTCTTTTCGAGCGTTTCCTGAATCCAGACCGTATCTCTCTGCCTGATATCGATGTAGACTTCGATGACGACGGACGCTACGAGGTGCTGAAATACGTGACCGAGAAATATGGGGCCGAGAAAGTGGCTCACATTATCACCTATCAGACAATGGCCACAAAATCCGCTATCAAGGATGTGGCCCGCGTCATGGATATGTCGCCTCAGGAATCCAATAAACTCGCCAAGCTCGTAGTAGATCGTCTGCCCGAAGTAAACGGCAAATCTCCGAAGATAAATTTTTCAAATCTTACGAAGTATTCAAAAGAATTTGCGGAGGCTGTAAATAGTCCGGATCCCCGTATTGCAGAGGTGATGAAATATGCGGGTCAACTTGAAGGCAATGTGCGTGGCAAGGGAATCCATGCCTGCGGCGTCATCATAGGACGCGACGATATTACCGACTGGGTGCCTGTATCTACTGCCAGTGATGGAGATGAAGAACTGATAGTGACTCAGTATGAAGGGAGTGTGATCGAGGAGACCGGCATGATCAAGATGGACTTCCTCGGTCTGAAGACTCTTTCCATCATCAAGGAAGCTATAGCTAATATTAAGGAAGCAAGGGGAATTGACATAGATATAGAAAAGATCCCCCTTGATGATGAACTGACATTCAAACTTTACTGCGAAGGCCGGACTACATCTACATTTCAATTTGAGTCGCCCGGAATGCAGAAATCACTACGCGAGCTGCAGCCCTCCAAGTTTGAGGATCTCATCGCGATGAATGCCCTTTATCGACCGGGCCCGATGGACTATATCCCATCCTTTATCGCGCGTAAGCACGGACGCGAACCGATAGCTTACGACATCCCGATAATGAAGCAATATCTGGAGGAGACCTACGGCATCACCGTATATCAGGAGCAGGTCATGCTTCTTTCACGTCTGCTTGCCAACTTTACCCGAGGCGAATCCGACATGCTTCGTAAGGCCATGGGTAAAAAGCAGATAGATAAGATGGCCAAGCTTAAAGTCAAGTTTATGGATCAGGGGCAGGCCAACGGCCACAAGGCCGAAGTGCTTGAGAAAATATGGGCCGACTGGGAGAAATTCGCCTCCTACGCTTTCAATAAAAGTCATGCTACATGCTATTCCTGGGTAGCTTATCAGACTGCATATCTCAAAGCTCATTATCCTGCCGAATATATGGCAGGAGTCTTGAGTCGCAACCTGACCGCCGCCGACAAACTCAGCAAAATAATGGATGAGTGCAAACGCATGGGCATCACTGTTAAAGGACCGGATATCAACGAATCCGGACATAAATTCAGCGTAACTAAGAATGGAGAGATCCGCTTCGGGCTGTCGGGCATCAAATCAGTGGGTGATTCCGCGGTCAATGCTATAGTAAAAGAGAGGAAGGCCAACGGACCGTACAAGGATATATATGATTTCGTCGAGAGGGTAAATCTATCGGCATGCAATCGCGGGTCGATAGAATCGCTGGCTTTGGCGGGAGCTTTCGATAGTTTCGGCATACCTCGCGAAATGCTCGTTGCTCCGATTTTTGATTCTACGTATGCCGATCAACTTGTGAAATACGGCCAGAATGTCCAGAACGATGCCAATTCCTTGCAGGCTTCATTATTCGCTGATCTTGAACCCATCGAGACCAACCGGCCTCCTTATCCGGATTTTGAGCCGTGGAATCGACTTAAACTTCTTGATGCTGAGAAAAATCTCGTGACGATGTATCTCTCAGCCCATCCGCTCGATCCCTATTACATGGAGCTGACGTATGGCTGCAACACCCGTTGCGAAGAATTTGAAATGAAGCAGGAAGACGGCGCGCAGCTGACATTCGGAGGTATGGTCGTCTCATTAGACGAGAAGATGGGAAAGAGAGGGCCCTTCGGCATCCTTACTCTGGAGGATTTCAATGGTAAGGCCCAGATTCGTCTGTTCGGGCGCACTTACGAAAATCTGAAGTCAAAACTGATTGTAGGCGACGCCGTATTCATGAAGGTTTCCTGCAGGGCAAGCACATATAATCCAAGTTATATTGACACTAACTTCGAAGAAGTGGTCTCGCTCGAGGCCAAAAAAGGCAAACTTGCCAACGCTGTCAGACTGACCCTTGAACGCAATTTCAACGACAGAAAATTCTATGACGGACTTAAAGCTTTCGAAGCGAAAACGGATGAAGACCGGAAGGGAGAACTTTACCTGCGTATCCTTGATATGGAGAGAAAGCAATTTCTGACGATTCATTCAAGAAAGAAATATCGTATCGATCGGGAATTCATGATGTTTCTTGACCAATGGGGAATCGAACCGGCAATTACCTCGCTATCCTAAAATTTGAGAAAGTGAAATAAAAATTTGCCGGAATGAAAATAAATTACTAACTTTGAGTTGAGAATGTGATGAATTATCAGTTTTATGGAATGTCGGAAATAAATACCTGATACCCGGCTGATAAATCTGAAATCAATCTGAAAAAATCTGAACCAAATAATTAAATCTAAACCAAAATGGCATTACAATTCACAGATCAGACAGCCCGTGAGGCAATCGAATCCGGCAAGCCGGTAGTAATCGACTTTTGGGCTACATGGTGCGGTCCCTGCATCAAACTCGGCCCGGTTGTAGAAGAACTTGCAGAGAAGTATCCCGATGTAGTTATCGGCAAACTTAATATTGACGAAAATGACGAGATAGCAGGCGAAAATCGCGTCCGCAACATTCCGACCGTCCTCTTCTTCAAGGATGGCGAACTCAAGGATCGCAGCGTAGGCCTCGTGAAGCTCTCAGATCTCGAAGCTAAACTTCAGCCGCTGCTCTAAATAAGGCTTTGAGAACACTCTGACTCCTGTCTTAGATACAGATCTTTTATAAAATTTATATTTGACATGTCATCTTGAAAAAGAGGGCATGTCATTTTTTTTGTAGCTTAGAAAATTTTTTGTAAATTTGCAAATGATAGATACGCTAAGAGCCGGTTTACTAAAGAATGTTAACGAGAAAATGTACAGATTTTGAGACAGTTTCGATTTTTGAAGAAGGAGC
>JAIDYR010000099.1 GCA_029057985.1 Muribaculaceae bacterium
AAACAACTCAATATGAGTCAAAACTGACGCACATCTGCGACCCGGACTTTTGCTTTTTTTATAAAACGGGGTCTAAAACTAACAAATACATTTAACATTATGAAACTTGCTAAAAAGTATCTTTCGAAGCTGATTGTCATGTTGATTGTGTCATGCATGGCTGTAAGCTGCGGCGACGATGATGAGCCTGTGACACCAACTCCTCCCTCGACAGTAGAGGATGAAAATTCCCCCAATTCTTCAACGGGAGAATCGCAGGGCAATGAAGATAAAGATAACATCTCTCATGACCCCAATACGTATGATCCACAATTGATGAATGAATGGTGGGAGGGAGATGTTTTGAGTAATCTTGACAAGTGGTACTTTGGACCGGAAGGTAAAGGTTATAAAATATCATCCAAACGCGGCAAATCATACGGGTTGAAATATTCTTCATTCATATGGAATACTAAAAACAATGGGCAATTAGCTATTAGATATTCAGGCAGTAATGAAGACGTCTTTTTTAACTATACCATTGATGGTTCGAAATTAAATCTCGAAAATCCTAACTCCGGAGGATATATTAAAAAGTTGGAAAAAATGAATGGATCATTTGATCCAAACTTTGATGCGTCAAAACCTCCGTATGCGAATTACATAAAAACAGATAACGGATATTATTACAATATAACTAAAATGCAATCCGGATGTACGCATGCAGGGAGTACGAGTAACTCGAATGAAAAGTTTATTAACTTTTTTGGTGAAAATGGCAATTTGTTTGATACAGGATTGCGAATAACCTATTATACACCATCGTGGGAAGGCATCGATAATTATTGGAATAGCGGAACTTATACTCTTTCAAACAGCAGTTTCTATTCCTATAAAATAATGGCCTATGTAAATGGCACCAGATTCGATACATATGCTGGTGAAAAGTTTAAGATAACAACAAACGGTAACATTACCACGTATGATTTTTACGGGCAGGATGTGCAACTGCACGTGACTAAGAGTAGATGATATTGATATGATTTTTGTTGTTTTAAATAAATTATCATAACGCAATTATATAACAAGAATGTGGCCCGCTTCTCAGCAGGCCACATTCTTGTGTTTTCCATAATACTTTTTCAAACTAACCTAACATCATGAATTTTTCATCTTTCTGATTATATAACATCGGAGGATGAAGAATTGTTCGAATAAATCAGTTAAGGGTGTTCTATGAGGATATCGTCGGTAAGCCTTCGGGTCTTGGTATCGAAGTTGGCCCCGATCAGGAATATCTCCTTTCCGCTTACGGCCTCGCGTTCCCAGTAGCGTTTTTCGCGGATCTGCTCCATCGCCTTTCGGGCTGAAGAGTCGATCTTGAATTCGAAGATGTAGATGTATAGCTGAGTCTCCACCTGCAGGTCGATCCTTCCGTTCGACGTCCGGTCTTCCATGCGTGTAAAATACCCCATAAGCGTGAACAGCAGGTAGAGGGCATTCTGGAAATGATCCTCGGGAGTGCCCTTATCCCCATACGGCACGTCGGCGATCAGACTCTTCATCCTCTGCATGAATCCTTCGGGATTACCCGAATTGACTTCAATCAGGAAGTCTGTCACGGAGAATCCTCGACCTTGATTTGCTTCAGGAATATAGGATTGCATCAAGAATTTTAGAAAACCTGATTTTACTTCTTCGTTAGGATAATCGAGAAGATAGGATTCATATTCGGGTTGATACTCCTTAATTGTCAGATAACCGGACTGATAGAAAACCGGTACAGGATTCCTGTCAAGCAGGCCGGCAGACTCCAGATACTCTTGATCAATAGAAGTCGGCGCGATATTCCGGAAAAGATAATTACCTTTTTCGATTAATCTGACCAGATAGGATGGAGTTCCGGAATTAAACCAGTAACTTTTCATGCTTTTGGAAGCAAATACATTGACGAGACTGAAAGGATTGTAGATATCGGGGGATTCCTCCGCGAAGTGATAGCCGTCATAACGACGGCGTAATTCATCGCGGGTCTCTGCTTCGGTCAGTTTTATTCGTTCTGCAAGACGCTTAATCCCTTCTTCGAA